>NZ_JBHZAV010000201.1:0-17016 GCF_042754445.1 Embleya sp. NPDC059213 | reverse complement strand
AGGTAGCGGTAGGCGATCCCGAGAAGCCGCGAACGGACACTTTCGAAGTCCGCGTCCGCATGCGGTCCCGGGCCGACCCTCGCCGCCGCGTTCTCCGGTACGTCTTCGGTCGACGAGTGTGACTCCGATACGACATCGATGCCGGACAGGCACACGACGATCTCCCCGCTTTCGATGGTCCGGAGCGCCGGGGGAACAGCTGATCGCCCGAAAAGGCGCCCCGGCTCGGCTCCACCCACCGTCGTCCCCGGCGGGCCCCGGGCGCGCCCGGGGAGACCCGGGTGTATGCCCGGGGGTGCCCCCGGGCCCATTCCCGTGCCCCGGCGTTCCTGCGGTCGGCCGCGCACGGGACGACCGCGCGGATCCCGGGTCCGCGCAGCCGATGATCCCCGGGCGGCGCCCCGCACACCGGCACCGTGCGACTCGGCGGCACCGTCGCCGAGCATCCTCGGGCGAAGCCGCCGGCGGATCGCATCGAGCGCCGGGAACGGCTTGCCCACGGGCTCGGCGTACGCCTCGTGCACGGCGACGGAGCGTGGCGCGGACAGCAGCACGGCACGGACGACAACGTCGGACGGTGTCACAACCAGCGGTGCCGTCCTGTCTCTACGGGTGCAACCTAGAGGAACAGAGGACACCGTGCGGGAGATCTTGATCGTCGGCGGCGGTTACGCGGGCTTCTACACCGCGTGGGGCCTGACGCGGAAGTTGGGTCGGGACGAGGCACGTGTCACCGTGGTGGACCCGCGCCCGTACATGACGTATCAGCCGTTTCTGCCCGAGGTCTTGGCCGGGTCGGTGGAGGCCCGGCACGCGGCGGTCTCGCTCCGGCGGCACCTGCGTCGCGCCCGGCTGATCGCGGGAACGGTGACGGAGATCCGCAACAGCGCGCGGACCGTGACCGTTCGACCGGAGACAGGACCGGAGTACGAGCTGGCCTACGACATCCTCGTGGTCACCGCGGGGGCGGTCACCCGGACGTTTCCCATCCCGGGTATCAGCGAGGAGGCATTCGGGCTGAAGCATGTCGAAGAGGCCGTGGCCATTCGTGACCGGCTGCTGGCCTCGTTCGATGTCGCGGCGACACTGCCTCGCGGTCCCGAGCGACGCAGGCTCCTCACCGTCACGTTCGTGGGTGGGGGATTCTCCGGCGTGGAGGGGTTCGGCGAGTTGTTGTCCCTGGCGACCGCGCTGCTCGGGCACTACCCGGAACTCGACGCGGAGGAGCTGGACTTCCACCTGGTGGAGGCTCGTGGCCGGATTCTTCCCGAGGTCGGTGACGGGCCCGGGGCGTGGGTCGTACGCGCGTTGGAGAAGCGCGGAGCGCGGGTGCACCTGAACACGCAACTGGTCTCCGCCGTGGGCGGACATGTCGTGCTGTCGAACGGGGAGCAACTCGATTCGGGCCTGATCGTGTGGGCGGCGGGGAACGCGCCCAATCCCGTCGTTCGCAACCACACGGATCTTCCGGTCGACGAGCGCGGTCTGCTCGTCGTACGGGCGGATCTTCGCGTGGGCACGGAGTCGGAGGCGGTGGCCGACGTGTGGGCCGCCGGCGATGACGCCGCGGTACCCGATCTCGCGGTGGGGCAGCCGGGAGCGCACACGGTTCCCAACGCCCAGCACGCGGTTCGACAGGGCAAGCTTCTGGCGAAGAACATCGTGGCGACGCTGCGGGGGCGGCCCACCCGCAACTACGTCCACCACAGTCTGGGCGTGGTGGCCACGCTGGGGCTCGGCCGGGGCATCTTCCAGTACCGCCGCCTGGTCATCAAGGGCTTCCCGGCCTGGCTCATGCACCGCGGGTATCACGTGCTCGCCGTTCCGACCTGGGAACGCAAGGTCCGGGTGCTCGCCGTCTGGATCACCGCGACCCTCTACGGACGGGACATCGTCTCCCTCGCCGCGGTGCAGCGCCCCCGGGAGGCATTCGTGTCCGAGGGAAACCCACGGCACGGCGAGCCGGTTGACGCCCCGACGCGGTGAGCCGGCCGCCTCGCCCGCCGGCCGATCGCCCGGCGCGGGTCCTGCGGCGGCGCTTCAGGACCCCCTGGCGCGGCGACGCCCGTGTGATCCACGAAGCGGAGCAGGGACCCGGGTGAGTCGGTGAGTCGCCAACAAGCCGCGGCCGACCACCGGACCGCAGGCACGTGCGCGGACGCCGCACCGGTTCGCGCTCGCCGTGGCCCCGAGACCGGGCGCCTCCGCCTTCCAGGGCCCGCTTCGGAGGCGGGCGGCCTCCCGGCGTGCTCTTGACCGACTGCCGCGCAGTCCGGGCACCTTCGGCCGGCGGCATGTGCGCGGTTGGAGTATCGCGCCGTGCCCGGATGTGGTGCTGCTCGTTGTCGGGTGTGCACGTTCCCGGCTGACGACAAGGAGAAGTCTGTCTCCCTTCGCTATTTCTCGGCCCGTTTGGTGCCGGCTGCGGTGCTGAGTGTGTTTGCCGTCCTGGGGGTGGCCGGTACCGCCCAGGCGGATAACGCTGCGGGGCCTGTCGAAACCACATGAAGCGGGCCCCGCAGCCCGCGCCCGGAGGTTCCGGACCGGGCGACCGTCCGCTCGGGTGAGGACGGTGGCCCGGTGGCGACGTCGTTCTCGGGACCGGGGCGGACGGCGTCCGACAGTCGGCACCACGGGGTGTGGCCGATTGCAGGGCGGCGACGAACGACTGCGGCCGGACCTCGGTCGCCACCTCGTGGGGTGGGGATCCGGTGGAGGGCGTCGGATACGGTGCGCGCCGGCACGTGTCGCCGTCCTCGTCGTCGGTGCGTGGGCTATTCGGCGAGTTTTCCGTCGGTGGAGATCGCCTCCATCAGGGCGGCGATCTCGTCGGGAATGGGCGGGATGCTTTCGTGGGCGATCCCGGTGGTGGGGGACCACACGAGGTTCACTCGGAAGGCGGGATCGCTGTCCGGGTAGTCGCCGCGGTTGTGGCAGCCGCGGGTCTCGCGGCGTTCGAGCGCCGCTTCGAGGGTGGCCCGAGCCGCGAGGGCGGCCGACTTGAGGTCGAAGGCGTGTGCGAGGTCCTGGTAGCCGGCGATGTCGGGGTGGATGCCCACGTTCTCCATGCGCTTCTCGATGGCTTCGAGTTCCGTGAGCCCGGTGCGCAGCCCCTGCTCGTCGCGGAGGACGCCCGCGTGTTCCGTCATGGTGTTGCGGATGGCGCGCTGCAGAGCCCGGACGTTCTCGGGGCCGTCGGCGGCGAGCAGATCGTCGATCTCGGCGCGGGCCTGGGCGAGCGCCGCTGCCGAACGTGGTTGTGCGGTCAGGGCCCGGGAGTAGTCGGCGGCCGCCTGTGCGGTGATCCGGCCGTAGACCAGCAGTTCCACGAGGCTGTTGCCGCCGAGCCGGTTGGCCCCGTGGAGTCCGCTGGCCGCCTCGCCGATGGCGTAGAGGCCGCGTACGTCGGTGCTGTGGTCCTCGGGGCGGACCCAGACCCCGCCCATCGAGTAGTGGGCGGTGGGCGCGACCTCGATGGGATCACGCGTGATGTCCAGCATCTGCAGTTCCAGCAGCGTCTGGTAGACGCGGGGGAGGCGGCTCATGATCGTTTGGCGTGGGAGGTGGGAGACGTCGAGCCAGACACCACCGTTGGGTGTGCCGCGGCCCTCCTTGATCTCGGTGTAGGCGGCCAGGGCGACCCGGTCGCGCGTGGACAGTTCCATGCGGGTGGGGTCGTAGCGCTTCATGAATCGTTCGCCCAGGCCGTTGCGCAGGATGCCGCCCTCGCCGCGGGCGGCCTCGCTGACCAGCGTGCCGGCCGCGTTCTCCGGCTCGATGATGCCCGAGGGGTGGAACTGGACCAGTTCGGGATCGCGCAGCCGCGCACCGGCGTCGACGGCGAGCCGGAAGGAGTCGCCGGTGTTCTCGTCGCGGCGTGACGACGTGCGCCGCCAGATCCGGGTGTGACCGCCGGCCGCGAGGATCACCGCGTCGGCATGGACGAGGTAGCGGGTGCCGGTGCCGAGGTCGAAGCCGTACGCACCGAACACGGCACCGTCGTGTACCAGGAGCCGGGTGATGTACACGGTGTCGAGCATGGGGATGTCCAGTTGATTCGCACGCCGGATGAGGGTGCGTTGGATCTCCAGGCCGGTGTAGTCACCGGCGAAGGCGGTGCGCCGGAACTTGTGTGCGCCGAAGAAGCGTTGGGAGATGCGGCCGTCCTGTTCCCTGGCGAAGGCCATGCCGTAGCGCTCGAGGTCGTCGATGCCCCGGGCCGCGCCCCGGGTGACGATCTCGGTGGTGCGAGGATCGCCGAGCAGGTAGCTCTCCTTGAGGGTGTCGGCGGCGTGTTGTTGCCAACTGTCCTCGGGATCCATGGTGGCCAGCGCGGCGTTGATCCCGCCGGCGGCGAGGGACGTGTGGGCGTCTTCCTTGGGGCGTTTGCCGACCGCGAGGACGTCGAGCCCGGCCTCTGCCAGCTCGATCGCCGCTCGCAGCCCGGCGCCGCCGGTCCCGATCACCAGGACCGCGGTGGAGAGGCGCTTTTCGGTGGCGGCCACGATTGCTCCGATCAATGGGGGTCATTGATTACGACCGGGCCGCTCGGGTATTTGTGACACTTCGGTTCGCGAACTGCGGTGGATTGTTCGGGGAAGCAGGCCGTCCGGCGGCCCGGCGTGGATGGCGAGGACGAACGGCGTTCAACTGCTCAGCGATGCCAGGTAAGGCGACAGCTTGGCCGGGTTCATCACCCACATGATCCGGTCGATCCCCTCGGCGGACACATCGACGCAAAGGAGGGCCACGGCGTCCCCACCGGACGAGACGACGACGGCGGGACGACCGTTGGCCTCGACCCACCGCACCTCCGACCGGGGCCAGAACCGGGGGGCGAAGGCCACGAGGTATTTGGAGACGTGCAGGCGTCCGACAACCGGGATCCTCGACGCGCCGCGTAGTCCTCCGCCGTCGGTGTAGCTGACGACATCCGCAGCGAGCACCTTCTCCAGCGCCGCCAGATCACCCCGTTGCGCGGCGGCGAGGAACACTTCCAGGAGACGGCGGTGATCCGTCGTGCTGACGGGTTCCCTGCGCTCGGCAGCCAGGTGTTTGCGCCCGCGGCTCACCAGTTGACGGGCGTTGACCTCACTCGTCTCCAAAATGCCCGCGATCTGCGCGTAGGGGTAGTTGAAGGCTTCCCGCAGGACGTAGGCGGCACGTTCCATCGGGTTCAGCTTCTCCAACAGGAAGAGCACCGCCAGTTCGAGGGCCTCGGCCCGTTCGGCACCCACCTGCGGATCCGTGCCGGTGTTGATCGGCTCGGGAAGCCACGAACCGACGTAGGACTCCCGTCGGGCCCTCGCGGACTGGGCCAGGTTGATGGCCAGACGGGCGGTGACCGTGGTCAGGAAGGCCGTCGGCTCCACGATGTGAGTGCGGTCCGCGTTCTGCCACCGCACCCACGTCTCCTGGAGGATGTCCTCGGCTTCCACGGTGCTTCCGAGCACCCGGTAGGCGACACCGAAGAGCTGCGGGCGCGCCGCGAGGAAGTCCCTCGCCGCCTCGTCGAGGGAATCGGCGTCGGCCCCAGCGTGCATTCCTGTCCCCTTCGGCTTGGCGACGCCATGCTACAAGCCGGTCCGAAACGGTGCTTCTGCGGTGCACACGCCGAGTTGTCACGAGGCGACCATCCGCCGACGCCCGTTCGCCGGTCCGTGCGGGGTGCGGCTGACGCGGCGGACACCCCACGGATCGGGGGCGAACATCTCTGTCACAGACCCGAGGGTTACCCGGTCATCACTGCGAACGGCCATGGACGCCGGGCGCGATGACGCCTCCGGCAGATGGCGTGACCGCCCCATGCAGCGGCGGACCTACGGAAAGGTGGCGACACAGTGTCGGAGCAGGACTCGGCGCACGTGCACGGGAAGCATGCAGGATCGCAGGGCTGGATGACGGCGGCGAAGATGTTGCAGGACGCCTCGCCGATCACCGTCCCCGAGGGCGCCTCGGCGATGACGATCCAGGTCGACTGGGAACCCGGAGATCCGGGGACTCCTCCGCATCGTCACTCGGGACCGGCGTTCGGCTACGTTGTCGAGGGCGCGGTCCGGTTCGAGCTGGAGGGCGAGCCCGAGCGTGTGGTCGAGGCCGGCGGGACGTTCTGGGAGCCGGGCGGCGATGCGATCCACTACCAGGACGGCAACGCGCTGACGGATGCGCGTACCCGGTTCGTGGTCACCATGATGTGCGCGCCCGGAAAGCCCATGCTCGAACTGGTCGACCCGGAGGAGTTGGAGCAGCGGGCCCACCTGCGCGCCCCGCGGCCCACCGCCTGACCCGTCCGACCCGTCCGACCCGTCGAGGATGTACCGAATCCGTGTGCCGACATCTCGCGTGCAAGGCACGGTCGGTCGCGGCGGACGCGGGAAAGTCCGTCTCCCGGCCCAGGGCCGGGAGACGGACGGCCGGATCCGGCGGTGTGCCGGGTGGCTCAGCCGAACTGGCCGGGCTGGTAGTCCCCGGCGGGCTGCTGGTTGAGGATGTTGATGCGGTTGTAGGCGTTGATGACGGCGATGAGCGAGATGAGCGCGACGAGCTGGTCCTCGTCGAAGTGCTTGGCGGCGTTCGCCCAGGCCTCGTCCGTGGCGCCGCCGGCCGCGTCCGCGATGCGGGTGCCCTGTTCCGCCAGTTCCAGCGCGGCGCGCTCGGCCTCGGTGAACACCGTGGCCTCCCGCCAGGCTGCCACCAGGTTGAGGCGCTGCTGGGTCTCTCCGGCGTGGGCGGCGTCCTTGGTGTGCATGTCGGTGCAGAAACCGCAGCCGTTGATCTGGCTGGCGCGAATCTTCACCAACTCCTGCGTCGTGCCGGGCAGGGTCGAGTCCGACAGCACCTTGTTGGCAGAGTTGATGTGCTTCAGCACCTTGCCGGCAAGGGAGTTGCCGAAGTAGTCGAGACGCGCATTCATGATGTGATCTCCTCGCCGTTTTTCGGATACGTGCTACTGACCGGGCGACCACGGCATCTGTGACAGAAGCACGGGTGTGACGTGGAACTCATCCCCCGCGGACCCTGCCGAGTCCGGTCGCTGCTCGGCTGCCGGCGCGAAGATGCCGGACGGTTCGGTGGTGACCGGTGGAATCGACGCCGCGTCGCACCGAGCGGGGCCGTCCGTGTCACACCTTTCATGGGTCGGCTGTCTTGAGGGGTGAAGGCAGTACACATCTTCACTCACACCAGGAGCTGAGCCGTGAACGATCCGGTACTCGAATCCGCTGCTCGGGGACTCGCGGACGCAACCGCCAATCCGCCGTTCCTGTACGAGCTGGGTGCGGAGGGCGCGCGGAAGGTCCTCGACGATCTGCAGGCGGCACCCGTCGAGAAGCCCGACGTGGAGGAGAAATGGATAACCGTGCCGGCCGACGTCGGCGACGTGCGGGTGCGCGTGGTCAGGCCCGTCGGTGTCGAGGGTTCGCTTCCGGTCGTTCTGTATGTGCACGGCGGCGGGTGGGTCATCGGCAACGCGGGTACGCACGATCGCCTCGTGCGTGAACTGGCCGTCGGTGCACGGGCGTCCGTGGTGTTCGTGGAGTACGACCGCTCCCCGGAGGCCAAGTATCCGGTGGCGATCGAGCAGGCGTACGCGACCGCCCGGTGGATCACGGCCAACGGTGACCGGGAGGGGCTGGACGCCGCGCGCCTGGCGGTGGCCGGGGACTCGGTGGGCGGGAACATGGCGGCCGCGTTGACGATCATGGCCAAGCGACGGGGCGACGTGTCCTTCGTACATCAGTCGCTGTACTACCCGGTGACGGATGCGGGCCAGGACACCGCGAGTTATCGGGAGTTCGCCGACGGGCCGTACCTGACCGCGAAGGCGATGGCCTGGTTCTGGGACTGCTACACCACGGATCCGGCCGAACGCGCCGAGATCACCGCGTCTCCGCTGCGGGCGGATACGAAGGACCTGGAAGGGCTCCCGCCCGCGCTCGTCCTCGTCGATGAGAACGACGTCCTGCGTGACGAGGGTGAGGCGTACGCCCGCAAGCTGATCCGGGCCGGCGTCCCGACCACCAGCATCCGCTACAACGCCACGTTGCACGACTTCATGATGTTGAACCCGCTTCGGTCCACGGGGGCCACCACCGCTGCGATGCAGCAAGCCGTCAGCACGCTTCGCGTCGCGCTGCAGACCGGCTGAGGTCCGCCGCCCGCGCGATACCGCAGGCCCAAGGCCGCGGAAAGGGCTCCTCGTTCGGGAGCCTCGTCATCCGGGGCGGGGACCGGCTCACGGCCTCGACCCCCTGCGGGAGCGCGCGTCGGGTGAGACCCGGCGCGCGTCGCCCCTCGGCCCTGCCGCGACGTGCGGTCCGGGAGCCCAACGGGCCCGCCACGGACCGGTGTTCGCGGTACATCTCCTTCCTGCCCGCCGGTTGTGTCCGTGTCTGCTCGGACGCGACTGGTTCGGTTCACGACTCGAAAGGTTCTGTGATGAAACGTTCTCGTTCCCGAGGTGCTCGTTCCGCACTCTCCGTGATGGCCATGGTCACGGTGGCCGCGTCCGTTCTTGCGGTGTCGGTGTCGCCGGCGAGCGCGGAGAGGGAGGATTCCACCTCCCTCGCCTCGTCGAAGCGCAAGCCGACGGTGGTTCTGGTCCATGGTGCGTTCGCCGACTCCAGTAGTTGGAACGGGGTGGTGGCGAGGTTGCGGCGGGAGGGCTATCCGGTGGTGGCTGCGGCCAATCCGCTGCGTGGGCTGAGCAGCGACTCCGCGTATCTGAAGGAGGTACTGGCCGGAATCGAGGGGCCGGTGGTGTTGGCCGGTCACTCGTATGGCGGGTCGGTCATCAGCAACGCCTCATCCGGTGCGCGGAACGTGAAGGCGCTGGTCTATATCGCGGCCTTCCTCCCGGAGCGGGGGGAGAGCGCGGTCGAGTTGTCGGGGAAGTTCCCGGGCAGCACGCTCGGTGAGGCGCTGCGTCCGGTTCCGGTCACGCTGCCCAACGGGACGGCGGGTACGGATCTGTACATCGAGCAGGGGAAGTTCCGCAATCAGTTCGCGGCGGATGTCGCGAAGGGTACGGCAGATGTCATGGCAGTGACCCAGCGCCCGGTGACCAGTGCCGCGTTGGAGGAGGGTGCCTCCGAGCCGGGTTGGAAGACGATTCCGTCGTGGGTGCTGGTTACCGAGCAGGACCGCAACATCCCGCCCGAGGCCCAGCGTTACATGGCCGAACGGGCGGGGGCGCACATGGTGAGTGTGCGTGCGTCGCACGCGGTGAGTGTGTCGCGTCCCGACGAGGTGGCGCGGGTCATCGAGAGCGCGGCGCGCCCGGTTCGCTGACCGGCGGACGGACCCGGAGGGCGAGATGGCGACACCGCCATCCGCCCTCCGGCGGGCACGAACGTGACGCACAAGGACCGAACGAGCCGATGGTCGCACCAAGCCCATGAGGTGTCGGGCCCGCGAAGCGTGGTCGGCCCGCATCGGTTCTCAGCGCCCCGGCCTCCCGGTGCTCCCGGCCGGAGGGCCCGCGAGGGCATCCGGCAGTGCACGACGTGAGTTGATTCCGAGCTTGGAGTACACCTTCCGCAGGTGCCACTCCACGGTATGGGGGCTGATGAAGAGTTCCGCGCCGATTTTCGCGTTCGTCATGCCGTCGGCGGCGAGCCCGGCGACCTGTGACTCCTGGGGGGTGAGGGCACTCGTCGGCTTGCTCTCCCGCGCCCTGACGTGCTCGCCGGTGGCGAGCAACTCGCGGCGGGCTCGTTCGGTGAAGGCGTGTGCCCGCATTCCGTCGAACATCTCGTGAGCTGTGCGAAGGTGCTCTCGGGCCTGCGTTCGGCGGTGATTGCGGCGCAGCCACTCGCCGTACAGCAGGTGGGTGCGCGCCACCTCCACGGTCACACCGCCGCGGCCGAACTCCTCGATCGCGGTCCGGTACAGCCTGTCGGCATCGTCACCGTCGCTGAGAAGAGCCCGGCTGCGGCTGCCGGCACCATGGGCCCACCCCGAATCGGTGGCGCGGGTGAGTTCCAGCAGCCGGGCCAGCGAGGCGCGGGCCTGATCGAGTTCGCCGCACCGGGTCGCGGCCTCGACGTGCTCGACCAGCGACAGGCCGGTGAAGTTGAACCCGTCGTGCTCGATGCCCGTGCGAGCGGCCTCCAACGCCTCCTCGTAGCGTGCCAAGCCGTTGAACAGCACCCCTTGGATGTAGCCCATGGCGCCCAGCAGGGACACTTCGCCTCGTTGGTCGGCCCTTTGCTTGGCTTCCTCGATGATGGCGGCGGCGACGTCCGCCTCGCCTTGCCAAGCGGCCAGTACGAGGGTCGCGTACTTGTGCGGGGCGTGGCCGCTCGCGTCGGCGAGCGCGTCGGCTTCGCCGATCATCCTGGTCGCCTTGGCGAAGTCGCCGTAGTGGATGTGCACCCCACCGGCGTAGATGAGGGCGGGTGGCAGCGCGCCCAGGGCTCCGACGTCGCGGGCCAGGCGCACCGCGCGACTCGACAGCGTGTCCCACGCGTGCAGGTCCCAGGCGTAGTGAATGAACGCCTCCAGCGCGACCGGCACCAGCAGCAGCCAGCGCATGGTCGACTCCCGGGTGCCGAGCTCCTCGTGCGCGAGCAGCTCCAGCGCGTCGCGCAGGGCCGGGATGCCGGACTCGGATCCGTCCGTGAGGAGCGCCGCCACACCATCCAGGAGCAGGTCGGCGGCCTTGGAGTTCGACGGGGGCGCTCCGGAACCGCGGGCGGCGATCGCGGCGGCGCGGGCACCCGCGGGACCGTGGACCCGGCCCGCGAAGATGGTCGCGCTGATCGCTTCCAGGTAGGTTTCCCGCGCCAGGGGCGACCCGGCGGCGGTGAACTGGGCCGCCGCTTCGAGGAGGAGCGGTGCCGCCTCGTCGCTGCGGCTGCGGGCGAACAGGATCCGGGCCCGCAACCGTGCCAGGCGTGCACGGTCCAGGGCGCTCAGGGGACACAGTTCGGCCAGCGTCGCGAGCTCCGTCGCGCGGTTGGGCGCGGCGGCCGAGAAGTGCGCCTCGGCGGCCGCGAGGGCTCGGCGCCCCTGCGGCCACCGCTCCGGCGTCATCTCGGCCGCGCGTTCCAGCAGTACCGCCTCGGCCGCGATGCCGCCGCGTTGCCGCGCGCGGTCGGCGGCTCGCTCCAGCCCTGCGGCGACCTCCTCGTCCGGCCCGTCGGCAGCCTGGGCGGCGTGCCACGCTCGCCGGTCGGGGTCCAGGACCGGGTCCGTGGCCTCGGCCAACGCCCGGTGCACGGCGCGGCGTTCCTTGGGCTCGGCTCCGTGGTAGACCGCCGAGCGGACCAACGGGTGTCGGAACCGAACGGACTCGCCGAACTCGATCAGGCCGGCCGCCTTGGCCGGCGCGGCATCGGTGGTGATCTCGAGAGAGGCGGCTGCGCGGAGCAACAGGCGTGCGTCACCGACCGGTTCCGCCGCGGCGATCAGCAGCAGCGTCCGAGTCGCAGCCGGCAGCGAGCCGAGCCGGCTGATGAAGTCCCGTTCGACACGGCTCGCGACCGGCACCCGGATGTTCGGATACGCCGACGAGTCCAGGCCGTAGGCCAACTCGGCGGCGCTGCGGCCTCGGGAGAATTCGAGCAGGGCGAGCGGGTTGCCGTGCATCTCGGCCACGAACCGGTCCCGGACCCGCTTCTCGAGTTGTCCGCCGACGGTGGCCTCCAGGAGTTCGCCCGCCGCGGTGGTGTCGAGACCGCCGGTCTGCAGCGCCGGCAGACCGTTGAGTGCGGTCCGCCCCTCGGGGTCGCGTACCGCGAAGGCCATCGCGACCGCCTCGGCGAGCAGCCGTCGGGCCACGAACTCCAGGGTCTGCAGGGATACCTGGTCCAGCCACTGGGCGTCGTCGACCAGGACGAGCACGGGTCGCGTCTCGGAGGCCCGGGTGAGCAGAGTAAGCACGGCGAGACCGACCAGGAAGCGGTCGGGCGGGTCCCCGGCCGCCATTCCGAACGCCACACGGAGGGCGTCGCGTTGGGGCGCCGGCAGATTTTCGAGCTCGCCCAGGAACGGCGCACACAGTTGGTGCAGGCTCGCGTAGGGCAGCTCCATATCCGCCTCGATGCCATGCGCCCGGGCCACGTTCACCCTGGACGCCTGCGCCGCCAGGTATTCCAGAAGCACCGACTTCCCGATGCCGGCTTCGCCACGGACCACCAGCACTCGGGATCCGCCTTCGCGCAGGCCGATCAGCAGCTCGTCGAGCACCGCGCACTCGCGATGCCGGCCGACCAGGTCCGGAAGTGGACTGGCGATCATGCGACATGGCTCCTTGGGGAAATCGGGAAAGGATGTCTTCCACAACGGTTGGAACGGTCATTGCCACGATATCCGAGACGGTGTCGGCACCTTGTGATCGAATGTTGTGAGGGATTCCACGTCGGGAAATGCCGGGAGAGTGTCACGTTCGGCCGGGCTATTCGGTCTCCCACTGCCGACGAGCTCGTCCGCCCGCCGTCGTCGGATACCGGCTCGCCACATCCGTGCTCGTGGCGGGGGCCGGCGGGCAGGCAGCCGAGCGACCGTCGAGGTCGCCGGGTCCGGTGTCGCGGTGGGTCGACGCGATCGAGGGCCGCGTGCGGAACGTGGGAGCGCACGCCGACATCGGCCGCTTCCAGGACCTCGCCTATGCCGGTGACGTACCCGCCGCCGGTCCGGCGGCGCACTCCGTGGTCTCCGAAAGTGTGCCCATGGCTTGCCTGTCACACTTCCCGCGCCCGACCGGTCTGAGCATAGGACGATCAGGAGGGGCACGCGTCGGCGACGAACGCCGGGGGACGGACAGCACTCACCTGCCAACGGAAAGCCTTGACATGACGAGCGTATTCTCAGTGCCGGCCGCGCGTGACTCACATCGACACAGGATGGAGTTTCGGGAAGATGCGGCGACGAAAGAGAATTCTCTTTTTCGTGACCTCACCGTGCTCCTGATTTCGGAGGACGAGGAAGAGGGTTTCCGTATATGCGATTTGCTGCCGGTTCCATTCGTTCGGTCGATGGTGTGGCACAGGAACGCCGGCGAAGCAGGGCCCTTCCTCACCGCCTGCCGCGGGCCCATGTGTGTGCTGGTGGGTCGTTCCCCTTCCGGGACGAGGGCGGCCGAGATCGCCCGCCGGCTGCGCCGATCGGCCCCGCACGCGGCCGTTGTCGTTCTCGCCGACGCCGCATCGGCTGCGGCGATAGGACCGGGTGACGGCGCGGCGCACGCCTATGTCGACCGACGACGTGTCGACCCGGAGGGACTGCGCGGTGCCATCCGGCTCGCTCTGCGGAGAAGGCACATGGAGGCGGCCACGGCCATGCGAGAGGGCAATGCGCAGATCGTTGGCGATTCACTCGTACTGGAGCGGGGTCTGCTTCCTGCGCCGGCTCTCCGGGGGAATGATTTCTCCGCGGCCACACGATACGAGCCGAGGCGCGCCCACGCGCTGTTGGGCGGCGACTTCTATGATGTGGTGCAAATCGAGGATTCCAGCGTCCACGTCATCCTGGGGGATGTCTCGGGGCACGGGGCTGCCGAGGCCGCCCTGGCGGTGCAGTTGCGGGTGGCCTGGCGAGCCGCCCTGCTCTGCGGAAAGACACAGCTTGAGCAACTGGGGCTGCTCGAAAGGATATTGACCGGCGAAAGGCCGGACAGCGAAACGTACGCCACCGTCATTTCCTTGGTGTTTCCCGCCGGGGGCGGCGCCGTGCGGGTGGTCAGCGCCGGGCACCCCGGCCTTCTCCTGCGGCGGGCCGGGGAGTTGCGATGGGTGGAGCCACGAACGGGAACGGCGCTGGGGATCTTTCCCGGGCAGGCGGACTGGTCGGAGACCGAGCTGGAGCTTGGTCCGCTGGACCGTGTGGTCGTCTTCACCGATGGCCTCTTCGAGGGTAGGACCGAGCCGTCCGCACGGCTCGGCGAGGAGGGACTTCTGCGCCTGGCGACCCACTACTCCCATCTGCCGTCCCAGGAGTTCGTCGACGCGCTGGTGCGCGGCGTCGCCTCCATGGCGGCTCCCTTCGGAGGACTGGCGGACGATGTGGCCGTCCTTCAACTCGGCTGGAATCCGCCCGCGTCACCGCTGGGGCGCTGAGCGCGAACGGTGCCTCCCCGGAGCGTCGACGCCGACGTAGTGCGGGCTCCGACGACGTTCGGCCGCCGCGCGGAACGGCTCGGCGGTTCGCCCCACGAACGCGGCAGCCGCCGCGACGTCCCGCGCGCCTGAGCCCGGCCGGCCGAACGCCGGATTCCCGCCCCCGCGCCCCGATGGTGATCGGCCCGGCGGCCTGGGACGGCGAGGCGGCGGCCCCGGCGATCATCGCCTTCACCGGGACCTGGGACGTCCCGGCCAAGGCCCACGCCTGAAAGCGCCGGTGGACGGTTGGCCAAGGCCCGTACGCCCGTACCGCTCGGGCGAGTCCCGGCACGGACCGCCCTTCGGCATTGCCACATCACCCCGTCGAGGCAGCCCCGCAACCGCCCGGGAGACGGGCCACGCTCCCAGATCGGGAGGACCGGCGGGCGGGTGGCGCCGACGGGCCGAGCTGCGAACCGTGCATTCGCGCGTGAGTGGGCCCGGGGGCCGCAGCCCCCCTGGTCCACCCCGGGGTGACCAGGGGGTGGACCAGGCATTCCCCAGGGTCCCGCGGAGCGGGCGATCGACGAGTGTGAAGACAGCCAGTTCGGCGGATGTCGTGGCCGCTCCGTCGGCGGTCCGAGGTCGTTGCCTCCGGGGGTGTCCGCCCGATTTCCCACGGTCGCGCGAGCCGTCGCATCCATACCCGCAGGATCGGAGACAGCAGGCTCATGCATTCCGAGTCGTCCCTCATCGAGGGCACATTGGACGAGGCCGTTGCCGTGTTCTTGGAGTTGCGTCCGCGCCTGTTCGGTATCGCGTACCGGATGCTGGGCAGCGCGGCGGAGGCGGAGGACGTGGTCCAGGAGGTGTGGCTGCGGTGGCAGCGGGCCGACCGCTCGGTGGTGGTCAGCCCCGCGGCGTTCCTCTCCAGCGCCACCACCCGCCTCGCCATCAACGTGGCCCAGTCCGCCCGGGTCCGCCGCGAGACCTACATCGGGCCCTGGCTCCCCGAACCCGTCGACACCAGCGGCGACCCTGCGGCCGGCGCCGTACGGGCCGAAGCCCTCGAACTCGCCCTGCTCCTCGTCCTGGAGAAGCTGGCTCCCACCGAGCGCGCGGTGTACGTCCTGCGTGAGGCGTTCGACTACGCCTACACGGACATCGCGGACATGCTCCGACTCAGCGTCGTCAACGTACGAAAGATCCTGAGCCGAGCCCGTAAGCATCTGCTGGGGGAACAGCGCGAGGACGTCGACGCGGTCGAGCACCGCCACCTGTTCGAAGCCTTCGTCTCGGCGGCACGCACGGGGGACATCGCCTCCCTGGAGGAGCTTCTCACCCCCGACGGCGTCGGCCTGCCCTCTGCTTCCGGCGTGCGGGCATCCCGCCGAACCGCGGTGCTGCCGGGATGACTCCGCCGAGCGAGCGGGGCTCGTGCGGGCGGTGGCCGGCCGACGCCGACCGCCGGGTCGCTGCGGCCGGCGTCCGGTTGTCGTCGTCGCCGGGATCCCGGATCGGGCCCGGGCGACGACGAGGGAGCCGGGCGACGACGAGGGACCTGGATCATTCCCGCGCCATCGTCTATAAGTGTATCCACAACGCTAAATGAGGCGGCGTGCGGCGCCGTCCGGCCCGGAACGCGCCGCCTCGGAGGAGCCCACATGGTCCAGGACCCGGACGAGGCACCCGTCACGCGGGGGTCGTCCGGAGCGGACCGGGGGCGCGACAGGCGCCCCATTCCGCAGGTGGGTCCGGGAATTCGGCGCCGCGGGCGAGTGGGTCCTCGATCCGTCGTCGCCCCGCGAACCGACGGGCCCGGACGGGCGGCGACCGCATCGGTCGATGGACGCCGTGTCCATCAAATGTATGATGGGTACATTCATTGGAGCGCCCCGACGCGCCTGGGCGCGGGTCGACGGCCGACTCCTGGCACTGGGAGGCCCCCAAGGTGAACGCTCGCTCGCAACAGTTCGTTCTCATCCCGGAATTGGCCGCCATCATGGCCGCGGTTCCGCCGCTTCCGGTCGTGACGCCGCAGAGCGTCGCGGCGGTTCGCCGGCGGGTCGACGAGGCCGCGGCGCGCCAACCCCGCCCCGAGGTGCACTCGGTCGCCGACCGAGTGCTGCCGGGTCCCGCCGGAGACATCCCGGTGCGCATCTACTACCCCGGACCTGCGAAGCGCCTTCCCGTGCTGGTGTTCGCACACGGCGGCGGCTGGTCGATCTGCGGCATCGAGACCCACGAGGGCATCTGCCGGGAGATCGCCAACCGCAGCGGCTGCGCCGTCGTGTCCGTCGAGTACCGCTTGGCGCCCGAGCACGTCTTTCCCGCCGCCGCCGAGGACTTCTACGCGGCGGCGTGCTGGGTCGCCGAGCACGCCGAGGAGATCGGGGTGGACCCCGCGCGGGTGGCCGTGGGCGGCGACAGCGCGGGCGGCAACCTCGCGGCGGTGGCCGCCCTGATGACGCGCGACCGCGGCGGTCCCCGGTTCGCCTTCCAACTCCTGGCGTACCCGGCCCTGGACGCGCTGTCCGAACGGCCGTCCGCTCTGGCCAACGCCCACGCGCCGATGCTGGACCGGGAGACGTCGCAGTCGATGTGGAGTGCCTACGGCGGTGGCGCGGACTTCACCCAGCCCTACCTGTCGCCGTTGTACGCCCCGGAACTCGCGGGCCTCGCACGCGGGTTGATCGTGACGGCCCAGTACGACACGGGCCGGGACGACGCCCACGCGTACGCCGAGCGGGTGAGCGGGGCGGGCGGGGCGATGGAGGTGCTGGAGGTGGAAGGCGCCGTGCACGGCTTCCTCTCGTGGTTCGCGCAGGTGCCGGCCTGTTCGTACGCGCTCGACCACGCATGTGACGCGCTGCGAACCGCACTTGGTCATCCCGCGGTTCGCTGAGAGCTCGCCCCGCCTTCCCGACCTGGTCACGGAAGGCGGGGCGACATCGGCGCCGGGACGCTCGGTCGTGCG
>NZ_JBHZAV010000200.1:0-17155 GCF_042754445.1 Embleya sp. NPDC059213 | reverse complement strand
GCCCCGCCTTTTTCTGTTTCCCCCCGGGGGCGGGGGGGGGGGGCGGGGCCGGGGGGGCCGGCCCTTGTGTTTTCCCGGGCCGGGGGGTGACGGGGGGCGGGGGGGCCGTTCCCGCGCCCCGGCCCCGACGTTCGACGGGAAGGAATGGAGTCGGGTCGGGTCGGATCGGGACGAAGTCCCCCACGGCTACGACGACTCCCTCGAATCGAAGCGTGGCGAAGCCCTGGGCGAGGCTCTGCTCTTCGTGCTTCCCGAACCGGCCCGGCCCGCTCCGGTGTGGCGTCGGGTCGGGGTGGGCCAGGAGTCGTGGTTAATTTGCATTTGGGATGCGTATTAAATAGCGTGCCTCTCATGCGATTGGCCATGTTCACGGATGTGGCGCTGCGGGTGTTGATGTGTCTCGCGGCGGCTCGGGACGACTTGCTGACCACCCGTCGGGTGGCGGAGGTCATCGGCGTTCCGTACACCCATACGGCCAAGGCCGTTGCGCGTCTCCAGCACCTCGGGCTGGTCGAGGCCCGCCGCGGGCGTGGCGGAGGTCTGAGCCTGGGGGCGGGTGCGCCGGCGGCGTCCATGGGGGCGCTGGTCCGCGAACTCGAGGGGGCCGGCGATGTCGTGGCCTGTGAGGGCGACGTGCCGTGCCCGCTGGTCGCGAACTGCCGGCTGCGTGGCGTGCTTCGCCGCGCGCAGGAGGCGTTCTACGCGTCACTCGACCCGATCACCCTCGCCGACCTGGTCGCCTCGCCGTCCGGCCCGACGCTCATCGGCATGATCGGCCGCGCGCCCACCGGGACCGGCTGATCTTTTCTCGGCTTTCCGTGTCTCTCGTCATCGCCGCCCTTTAATACGCATCTTAGATACCAATTAGGAGTCGCAATGTTGTCCGCCCAGACCACACGGACGGTTCGCGCCACGCTCCCGGCGGTAGGCGCCGCGATCGGCGACATCGCCGACCTGTTCTACAAGAAGATGTTCGCGGCCCACCCCGAGTTGCTGCGCGACCTGTTCAATCGCGGCAACCAGGCGGACGGTTCGCAACGGCAGGCGCTGGCCGGTTCGATCGCCGCGTTCGCGACCGCGCTCGTCGAGCACCCGGACGTTCGCCCGGACGCTATGCTGGCCCGGATCGCGCACAAGCACGCGTCGCTCGGCATCACCCGCGACCAGTACACGATCGTGCACACCCACCTGTTCGAGGCGATCGTCGACGTGCTCGGCGAGGCGGTGACGCCCGATGTCGCCCGTGCCTGGGACGAGGTCTACTGGCTGATGGCGAACGCCCTGATCGCGATCGAGGAACGGTTGTACGCCGAAGCGGGCGCCGTGGACGGGAGTACCTGGCGTACCTGGGAGATCGTGGAACGCGTCCAGGAGACCGCCGATGTCGCGACGTTCCGGCTGAGCCCGTGCGCCGGTGACGAGGTGCCGGGGTTTCGGCCGGGGCAGTACGTCTCGGTTCAGGTCGAACTCCCGGACGGAGCACGGCAGATACGGCAGTACAGCCTGTCCGCAGCGCCCGCCGAGACGTTGTCGATCACGGTCAAGCGGGTACACGGTGTGCCCGAAGGCGAGGTCTCCAACCACTTGCACGCGCACGGGCACGTGGGGTCGCGACTGACCCTGTCCGCCCCCTACGGCGACGTACCGCCGGTCGATGACGCCGCGCCCCTGCTGCTGATTTCCGCCGGCATCGGCTGCACTCCGATCGTGGCGATGCTGGACCACCTCGTGCGCGTCGACCACGCCGGTCCCGTCACCGTCCTGCACGCCGACCGGTCCCCGGCCGAACACGCGCTGCGGGCCCGACACACCCGACTCGCCGACGAACTGGCCCCGGGAGCAGTGCACTTCTGGTACGAGTCGGTGGGGGCCGAGGACGTGCCCGCGACCCGTCGGGGCCGCATGGAACTGACCGACATCACGATCCCGACCGGCGCCCGCGCCTACCTGTGCGGCCCGTTGCCCTTCATGCGCGGAGTGCGTGCCCGGCTGATCGAACTCGGCGTGCGCCCCGCCGACATCCACTACGAGGTGTTCGGCCCCGACCTGTGGCTGGGCGGCGAGTAGCAGCGAACGCGCCGACGTACGGGCGACCGAACCGACTTCGGTCGCCCGACGGCCACCATCGGCGCACACGCTCCGTGCCACATCCGCCAATTGCCGGGGCCGACCACGCCGGCCCCGGCCGCCCGGGGGTTGCGTTCACTCGTCGACGCCGCGGCGATCACCGAATCCGAAGTTCGAACCACCGCCGACACCGGCCCGGCCCTCTTCCTCGCAACCGAGGTATCCGCCCGGCCCGTTCCGGCGCAGGGCCGCTGTCAGGTCTCAAGACATCGAGTCGTTGTCTCGGCGAACCGGGTCGATCGGGCTTCCGTCTCGTTCCTGTGTGGCAGGGGTCGTACGGCGACCTCGGTTGCGGTTCCCGAACGGGCGGGCGTCGTGGATGGCCATGAATTCCGCGATGAGGGCTGTCTCGACCGTGGCGGGATCCCGGTCGGGAGTCTCCTGCCAGGCCACCAAGAGGGCGTCCGCATCCGCGAGTTGCCACACGTACCGGCCACCCCGGTGGCCGACGGGCTTGCCCGCGCCGAACCGGCGGAACTCGTCCAACCGCTTGCGCAAGCCCCGCCGCCCGTTGGCGCCCACCGACGCCTTGCCGACGTAGACCACCTCGGCGCCGTTCACCCAGGCCTCCCGCAACGTCGCCACGTCCACCGACGGGTCTCGGCCCTTGAAGTGTCCGGCGGGACTGACGGCAAGGAATCCGGGCACCCCGCTTTCGACGCGCAGTACCACGTAGACGCCGTCTGTCGGCGGTACACCGCTCCCCGGCAAAGCCTCGAACCGAACGAATCCCTTGAACCCGCGTGTCGCAAGTGTGGTGCGTGTCAGTCGAGTTCCGGCATCCATGCCGAGGATCATGCACCATCGTCCCGACATTGTGTGCGCCGACGGCGAATTCAGCCGGCAGCAAGGCCCGACTTGCAACGACCGCGTCGGATATCGGAGAACGCCTTTCGGATGCCTTGGTGAGACGACGCCTGGGTTGGATGAGACCGGACAGCGGCCGCAGGCCGGCGGGAGCACACCACTGAGCGGACATTCGCGTTGCGGACCCGATCGGCACGCGGGTTCCGGTAGGTACGTGCGGCCGTCGGGAGTCTCGGGTCCAGGGTCTTCTCCTCGTGCGTCTCCCGTCCGACGTCGCGGACCCGAACAGGCTTCGGAGACTTTGCGTGAGTAATGAAGTACATTAAGTAACTATCCGGATGGTTGGGTGGCCCACTCGGCCCGGGCCCTTGCGCCGGACTGCTTCATGCGGGTGGAGGACGAGTGGTCGGGTCTCTCCGCGACGCGCCGCCGGAGACGACGCGACCACGGCCTCGATAAGTGAACTTTGCGGATGTGGAGTATCCGCTTCGGAGGCGGCCGGCCTGAAGCGGCCGTTCCGGTGCGGAAGTCGTGGGGGTGCTCCGAGCGGCATGGATGTGCAGTGTTCGTTTCCGTCGACCGCCGGGCGAAAGTCCCGGCGGGGAAGGAGGTCTCGATGGCCTCGATCAAGAAGCTGATCGACGAAATTTCCGGAACCGAGGAAGAGAAGGAAAAGATCAAGCTCACCCTTGAGACGATGGTCAAACTGGGCGAGGCCAGGAATGGCGAGTTCGCGGACAAAGTCGCGTCCCTGCCCAACGGACCACTGACCCTGGTCAAGGTCAAGGCCAAACCCTACGCGACCTCGCAGCAGGTGTACGCCGCAGTCAGCGAGAAGGCCAACGAGCAGATGAAAGGCATGGTGGACTCCTTCCTGAAAGGGACCGAGAAGGGCTTCGCGGACGGCATCAAGGCCCTGCTCGGCACTGCTCTCGACACACTGCTCGGCAACTTCGCGGGGGAGGAGAGCCACCAAGAAGTGACGACTGTGACCGTCACCGACGAGAACATCGTCCGTGTGGACGTGTTCCTGTGGATCTACAGTTTCAAGGACGTGGGCCTTACGGAGAAGGCTACGAATGTCATGGCCCATACCGCGTCGTTGTCCTACGTGACCCTCAAGGACGCGGACTGGGAACTCATCAATGTCATGGTCGACCAGATGGTCAATGCCATCCCGAATCTCACCGATACGCAAAAAGAGGCGAAACGCAAGGAGATCGAGGACAGGATCGACAAGATTCGGGGCGAGCAGGCCGCCCGCCAGACCACCTTGGTGCCCACGGAGGGGCTCGGGGGGCAGGGCGAAGGGGGAGGACTGACGGTCAACGACGACCGGGCCAAGGCATACCTCTACACTCCGACCTACTCACCGGTGCATCGGATCGGAACGATCCTGAAAGCCGAATCGCCCCTCGGCACGGTCGACGTGGTCGCAGGCGGCGGTGAGAGCAACGAGGACGGCATCCCCGCCCGTGAGGCCAGACTCCTCCGGCCCGTGGACATCGTCATCGACCCCCGCACGCACTCCTTCTACATTGCCGATTTGCTCGGCGAACGCGTACGGCTGGTCGACGACAAGGGAAACATCCACACCGTCGCCGACGGCAAGGCGCTCTACCCCGGCATCGACAACCGGCCGTTGCCGTGTGCTCTGGCCTTGGACGACGCCTCCGGCACGCTCTACACCCTCGCCACCGCAGACGACGGAGCAGGCTTCGTCAACGATTTGTGGAAGACCACGCCAGACGGCGTCACCAGGATCATGCACCTGCGCGACGTTGCACCCTCGAACTGTGCCGGGAACAACACCGTGGTGAACGGCATCGCGGCGGCGGGCAGGGGCGACGTCTGGCTCAGTTATCCGGAGTGCGGAGTCGTGCGCAGGATCACCACCGGCGGCACCGTCCGCGCCTGGACCGTGGCCGGTGCGGGCGCGGACGCCAAGGAGACCACCCGGGCATTACATGCCGCACTGAACCGACCCGCCGCCTTGGCCACGGACTACGCGGGGAACCTCTACATCGTGGAGGGCGACGCACGCCGAATCCGCAAGGTCGGTTCCGACGGCATGATCACCACCGTCGTACCGGCTGATCCCGGCGTTGCGGACTTGGGGAGGATTGCCGTGAACGGCAACGGAACCCTTCTCTATGCCAACGGCGTTCGCAGGACCGGCGAGGATGAAGGGGCCTTCGCGACATTCGGCTTCGTACTTCCGCACTGATGTGAGTGGGGGTGTGTCGGCCGGGGCCGCTGCCTCGGGGCGGGATTTCACCACTGTTCGGGGGAGCGGACGGTGGTGAGCTCGTCGGGGTTGCGGACGACGTCGACGGATGTGATGCGGTGCGCGTCGACGGTGAGGGCCGGTACCGACAGCACGTCCTGCGGATCGCGGACGACCAGCCGGGGGGCTCCGTTGACGAACGCCGGGCGCAGGCACAGGTGTTGCCCGGCGGTGAAGCCGAGCAGTAGTCGGGCCACCTGCTACGGCATGTTCGGGGTGGAGCCGGGGCCGATCGAGGCGTTCGTCCCGGTGATGATCTTCGCGGTGGTCTTCGGGCTGTCGCTGAGCCGCATCGTGGCCTCGTCGGCCGCGGACAGCCGGGCCGGCACGCCGTACTCGAAGTTGGAGATGCCCGCGTCCCGCTGGAGTTGGCGGTCGAGGGCCGCGGGGAGGGCGACGACGACCGTGAGCAGCGCCTGCCACAGGTCCTGCTGGTCGTCGTCGAGCCAGGGCGACTGGGTGTCCATGAGCCCCATCCTACTTGCCCGGGCAACTCGCATTGACTTGCCTGGGCAACTCTCAGCCGGCTATCTTTCAACTTGCCTCGGCAAGTGAAAATGCTTGCCGAGGCACGTTGACGAGGGGTTCCGACGACCACCACGAGCCGCCCGGCCTTCATGACCGTCCGTGCCGGTGGGCGGGTTCGAGCGTCGGTCGGCGGTAACGCGACCGTGAACGCGAACCCGCCTCGCCCCTGCGCCGGTTCCCTATGTCGACCCGCGTGGCCCTGTCACGACATCGTGACCCGAGGGAGGGCGATGTGACCGAGACCGGTCGGAAGCCGCGGCGGGCCTGGATCGCACGGCTGAGCCCGCAGGGTGAGGTCGACCTCGACCGAGCGGCGTGCCCGCGCGCGATCGTCGAGGACGCCGTCGCGCGCGTCGGAGAGGACCCCGTGTGCTGGGCGATCGAACTCGGTTCCGTGGTCGTGCGGCGGATCGTCGACGAGGCGCCGGCCCTGGGTGGCAGCCCGGCCGCGGTCGAGCTGCTCCGCCGCGGCAATGAAGCGACCATCCTGCGGGCACTGTTCACTCTCGTGGAAAGGCCCGGGCGCCGCCCCGCCCACCGCCGAGGCGACCCTGGAGGGCATCCGCGAGTTCGTCCACCGGGCCGTACCGCTCGAACAGGTGTTGCGGGGCGTTCGGATCGGACACGCGGCAACGACCGAGGCGTTCCTGCGGGCCGGTGCCGAACTGGTCGACCCGGAGGCGGCGGTCGAAGAGGTCACGGCGATCTCCCGCGAGCTGTTCTCCTATGTCGACAAGCTCGCCGACACCATGATTCGTGCCTACCTCGTCGAGCACGAGGTGTGGAGCACCAGCGCGGCCGCGGCACGGGCCGACATCGTGCGTTCCCTGTTGAGTGACGCCGCGACGACGGACGTCGGCGAGGCGTCGCGTGCGCTCGGCTACGACCTGCGGCGCACCCACGAGGCGGTGGTGGTGTGGTCGGACTCGCCGAACGGCAGCTCCACGCTGCAGGCGGCGGCGATCGCCGTGCTCCGAGCCCGGGGGGCCACCGCGACGCTGGTCGTACCCGTGGCCTCGGGGCGGTTGTGGGCATGGGGCGCTGTGCCTGCGGGCGGCACGCGCCGGGCCGGTTCGTGGGAGACCGTCGTGGAGGCACTGTCGCGGCAGCAGCTGCACGCGGCCTTCGGCACCCCGGTCGACGGCGTCGTGGGCTTTTGTCGCTCTCACCGCGAGGCCGAGCGCGGGGAGCGGGTGGAGCGACTGCGGCGGGAGGCCGGGCGGGTTCCCAGGTATTCGACCGCGTACGCGGACGTCGCCGCCGTCGCGCTGTTGGCCACCGATCTCGACGCGGCCCGACGCGTCGATCGTGCGCAACCCCTGCGCGACCGGTCCGCTGCCGCGCCGTTCAGCGGCCGGTCAGCAGGACGATCTGGTTCCCGCCGACCGCCGTGCCCTCGGCGTGGGCCAGCAGCCCGGCGAGTGCTGCCGAGCCCGCTGCGTTGGGGTTGACTCCGTATCGGCCCAGCCGGGCCTGGGCGGCGAGGAGTTCGTCGTCGTCCGCCGCGTGCACCGCGCCGCCCGAGTCGGCTATCGCGGTCAGGGCCTCGGGGCCGTGCAGGGCGTGCCAGTTGACCAGGGGCTCGTTGTGCTCCGTCGTGACCACGTCGTGGCTCGGCAGCGTGCGGTAGGGGCCCGGCCGGCTCGTCACGATCGGGTTGTTGCCGGACGAGCCGACGGCGTGCAGGGCCACGGGCCAGTCCAGGAGGCGGGCTCGGTGGTGGGCGGCGACGATCGTCGTGCCGTTGCCGACCGGGATCCACAGGGCGGCCGGAGCGCCGCCCAGTTCTCGGTGCAGGGCGTCGACGACATGCCCGTGGCCCGCCAGGATCGTGTCCTTGCAGGGGCCGTCGACATTGCCGTCGAGCGCCCCCAACGTGTCGGCCACGCGGTGGGATTCGTCGACGGCGTCCTCATAGACACCGTGCACGAGACGGATGTCCGCCCCGGCGGTCGCCGCGGCGGCGCCGCCGTCGCTCCATTCGGCGGGCAGTACCACGGTGCAGCGCAGGCCCGCCGCCGCACACGCCGTCGCCATCGCCCGCCCGTAACTGCCGCACGAGCCCACGACGATCCGGTCGTGTCCTTCGGCGTGGCAGGCGGACCCGGACCGCCCGCCCCTCGCCGGCGACGTCGTCAAGGCGATGGCGGACGCGGGCAGTTACGTGGCGGGCGCGTTCGACGAGGCGGACGGCGACGACCGGCTTCTCGGCGCGTGCGTCGGCCTGTGGGGACCGCCCGGCCGGCCCGGAATGCACAGCCACATCGCGGGCGTCCACGTCTCCGCTCGCGGACGCGAGGTCGGCTACGCGCTCAAACTGGATCAGCGGGCGCACGCCCTGGAGCACGGCGTCGACCACATCACCTGGACGTTCGACCCGCTCGTCACCTGCAACGCCCACTTCAATCTGCACAAACTCGGTGGCACGGCGAATACGTACCTGCCCGACTACTACGGTCCCCTGTCGGACGGGCTCAACTCCGCCGACGAGTCGGATCGGCTGATGTTGCGCTGGGATCTGCGCGGCGCGCGGGCCGTGGCGGCATGCGACGAGGACACCGGGCCCGCCCCCACTCCCGCCGGGCCGACCCCGCGGGCGCTGCTGGACATCGACGGCGATCGGCCGGTGACCCGGCGGGCGGGCGACGCGACAGTCCTGGTCGCCGTACCGCCCGACATAGACCTGCTCCGCGTACACCGGCCGGCCGTCGCCCGTGACTGGCGCCTGGGCCCTCCGCGACACCCTGGGCACCCTGCTGGCCGAGGGAGCCCGGCTGGTCGACTTCGACCGGGCGGCCTGCGGCTACGTTCTCACCCGAGGAGAAGGACGATGAAGATCGAGCACGTCCGCCTGCGCCGCATCTCCCTGCCGCCGGTCACGCCCTTCCGCACGTCCCTGGGCATCGAATACGAGCGTTCGGCACTGGTGGTGCAGGTGTCCACCTCGCACGGCGAGGGATGGGGCGAGTGCGTCGCCGGGGCCGAACCCGACTATCCCTCGGAGTACGTCGAGGGCGCCGAAGACGTGCTCCTGCGGCACCTGGTACCTCCGCTGCCGGCGGCCGAGTCCGTGACCGCCGATGGCTTCGCACCCCTGGTCGCCTCGGTCAAAGGCCATCGCATGGCGAGGCCGAATCACCGAGCCCTTCGTCCTGCACGACGGACACCTGACGGTACCGACGGGCCCCGGCCTCGGCGTCACCCCGATCCCGGCGGTGCTCGACGAGGTCACCACGGCCGTGAACGAACTGCACCGACGATGACCGACACGGTGCGGCCGGATCATCGGGCCACGTTCGCACCGACGATGCGCAGCGCGATCTCGCCGTACTCCCAGGCCACGGCTTCCTCGGTGATCTCGCCGTCCTCGCGGAACCATACGGCGACGCCCATGCCCAGATCCAGGATGGCGTAGGAGGCCAAGCGCGCGGACGCGACCCGGAACCGACCGGCGTCGACTCCGGCGGTGATCAGGTCGCGAAAGCACGCCTCGTATTCGGCGCGTTGCGCCAGTGCCTCCGCGCGATGGGGCTCCACGAGACTGCGGAGTTCGCGGGTGCCGACGAACGCCTCCCGACGGTGCCGGGCGTGGTAGCGCACGTGGGTCTCGGTGGCGCGCCGCAGTCGTTCCGCCCAGTCGTCCGTCGTCGCGACGGCCGCCCGATGCGCGGCGAGCAGGTCCTCCATCGTGCTGCGGATGATCTGCACCAGCAGGCCCTGCTTGGAGGAGACGTGCTTGTACAGGCTCGGACCGCGGACGCCGACCGCGGAGCCGATGTCCGCCATGGTCGTCGCCTCGTAGCCACGCTCGGTGAACAGATCCAACGCGGCGGCACGGATGGCCTCGGATCGCAGCGAGTCGGACACGAGCACACTCCCAGGTCTGAACATTTCGCTAACTTCTATTAGCCACCGACTCTACCTCCCCTGCTCACATTTCTACGATTCCGAGAAGCATCCTGGTACGGTCGGCTAACGCTCATTAGCCTGGGAGGGTTCATGGCAGTCGATCTCACACCCGGTCCGGTCGCGGCGGAACTGGCGGAACGCACCGCGCGGTTCGTCCGCGAGACGGTACTTCCGGTCGAGGAGCGCCACAGAGGCGTGCCGACCGAGGCGATACGACGGGAACTTCAGCGGGCCGCCCGCGAGGCGGGCATCCTGGCGCCGCACGTCGCCCGGGAGTTCGGCGGGCACGGCCTGGACATGCGCGACCGCGCGTTCGTCTTCGAGGCGGCCGGCTACTCGTTGCTCGGCCCGCTCGCCCTGAACATCGCCGCACCCGACGAAGGCAACATGCACATGTTGGAGGCCATCGCGACACCCGAGCAGAAGGAGCGCCGGCTGCGCCCCCTCGCCGCCGGTGACGTGCGGTCCTGCTTCGCGATGACCGAACCCGCCCCGGGGGCCGGGTCGGATCCCAGCGCCCTGACCACCCGGGCCGAACGCGTCCCGGGCGGCTGGCGCATCGACGGCCGCAAGTGGTTCGTCACCGGCGCCGACGGCGCGGCCTTCGCCATCGTGATGGCGCGGACCTCCGGCACCCCGGGCGACGCCGGGGGCGCGACCATGTTTCTCGTCGAGGCCACGAACCCGGGCATGAAGATCGTGCGACACATCGACACGCTCGACGAGAGCCTGTTCGGCGGACACCTCGAACTGTTCTTCGACGGCTGCCTCGTCCCCGAGAACGCCGTACTCGGGGAGGTGGACGAAGGGTTCCGCCACGCCCGGGTCCGGCTCGGTCCGGCGCGTACGACGCACTGCATGCGCTGGCTCGGCGTCGCCCGCCGGGCCCAGGACATCGCGGTGGCCAGGGCGACCAGCCGCGAGTTGTTCGGCTCGCGGCTGGCCGACCTGGGCATGGCCCAGCAGATGATCGCGGACAACGAGATCGACATCGCCGCCGCCCACGGTCTCATCCTGCAGGCGTGCGCGGACCTCGATCGAGGAGGATCGGGAGCACAGTCCACCTCGATCGCCAAGACCTTCTGCGCCGAGGCCGTCTGGCGGGTGGTGGACCGCTCGTTGCAGATCTGCGGCTCCCTGGGCGTGTCCGGGGACGCCCTGCTGGGGCGCTTCCTGCGCGAGGTGCGACCGTTCAGGATCTACGACGGGCCCTCGGAAACCCACCGCTGGGCCATCGCCCGCCGGGTCGTCCGCCGACACGAGACGGCGACCGCCCGGTGAACGCGGACGCCGGAGAAAGCCCCGACGGACTGGACCTGCCGCTGTTGAACCGCTTCTTCGAGGAACACGTGCCCGGCTTCCGCGGCGAACTCGCCGCCGAGCTCATGCACGGCGGACGGTCCAACCTCACCTACAAGGTCACCGACGGACACACCGACTGGGTCCTTCGTCGCCCACCCCTGGGCGAGCTGACCCCGTCCGCACACGACATGGCCAGGGAGTACCGGGTCGTCTCCGCGCTCGCCGGCAACGCGGTCCCGGTGGCGCGCGCCGTCGCCTTCGGTGACACCGCCCTGTTGGGTGTGCCGTTCTCGGTGGTCGAGTACGTCGAGGGAACCGTCATCCGCACCCGTGAGCAACTGCACAGGCTGCCGGACGAGCGGATCGCCGGCTGCGCCCACGCCCTTGTGGACACCCTGGCCCGCCTGCACGCCGTCGATCCCGGCTCGGTCGGACTCGACGGCTTCGGCCGGGCCGAGGGCTACCTCGCCCGGCAGGTCCGGCGCTGGTACGACCAGTGGCACCGGGTACGCACCCAAGACCTCGCCGACCTCGACGCCCTGCACGCCGGGCTCGACGAGATGTGCCCGCCGGAGAGCGGCGTCTCGATCGTGCACGGCGACTTCCGGATCGACAACGCCATCCTGGCTCCCGACGATCCGACGGACGTGCGCGCCGTGGTCGACTGGGAGATGGCCACTCTCGGCGACCCGCTCGCCGACCTGGGCCTTCACCTGGCATACGCGGACCCGGCCTTCGCCCCGGTACTGGGGAGCACGGCCGCCTCGACCAGCGACCGCCTCCCGGCCTCCGCCGAACTGGCCCACCACTACGGCCTCGTGAGCGGGCGCGCCTTGGACGGTCTCGGCTTCTACATCGCCCTCGGCTACTTCAAGGCCGCGGTCATCGCCGAGGGAATCCACGCCCGCTTCCGCCTGGGCCTGACCCGGGGTCTCGGCTTCGAGACCGTGGGCCGCGCACCCGCACCGCTGGCCGCGGCCGGCCTGCGCGCGCTGGCCGGGAAAACATGAGCACCGTCGGCCCCGGCTGTTCGCCTCCGGCCGCCGGGTCGCGTTCCGACACCGAGGCCGCGGCCGAGGCGGTTCCCGCACCGTTCACCCACGTAGGAGAGAACGACGTGTCGACGTAGGCCCGGCGGGCCTGCCCGGACTCGCCCACCACACGCTCGCGTCGGTGCGCTTCGGACGACGTCGCGGACCACCCGAGATCCCGCCGATGGCAGGTGCCGGGGGTTGACGGTGGGGCCGGCCGGAGGGCGTGGTGGCATTCCGGCCGGCCGGTGGGAGGCGCGCTTCAGGCCGAGGGGCGCTTGGCGCGGGCGGTGAGGCGTTCCCAGTTGCGGTGGCCGATGTCGGCCTTCTGCTCGTCGGTGAAGGGCGAGTTCTCCAGGAAGGAGCGGGCTTCGCCGTTGCCGGTGTCGACGTAGGGGAAGCCGCCGGGGCGGAAACCGTAGGTGAAGGGGTAGTCGGTGGAGTACAACATCCGGTCGGTGCCCATCACTTCGGCGGTCCAGCGCAGGTAGCGGGGGCTGTTGGTGCCGCTGCCCGCGACCCAGAAGTTCTGCTTGAAGTAGTCGGCGAGGGGCTGCCGCAGCCGGCCGGCCTCGCCGAAGAAGCCGATGTGGTCGAGGTAGAACAGCACGACCTCGCCCCAGTGTCCGGCGATCACCTGCAGGTCGGGGAACCGGTCGAAGACCCCCGAGAAGATCATGCGCAGGTACTGCACGCCGAGGTCGTAGTACCAGCCGAGACCGGCGACAAGGAGGGGCTGCTGGACGCCGTGGCCGAGCACGGCTTCACCCGCTTCCTGGCGGCCAAGCGGCAGATCGACCCCGCCCCGCAGGACCCGATCAAGGAACTGCGCGACGGCTGGGACGCCGTGGTCGAGTTCGGGCGGACCAACCCCGCGCTGTACCTGCTGATGTACGGCGAGCCCACCCGGTCCACCGCCGTCATCCGGATCGGCCTCGAACACCTCTTGGACCGAATCCGCCGCATCGCCGCCGCAGGGCTCTTGCGCGTGGAAGAGGGCCTCGCGGTCCAGATCGTCCACGCCGCTGCCGGCGGTGCCATCCTGACCTGGCTGTCGGTGCCCGAGCCCCAGCGAAACCCGGAACTCCTCGTCGCACTGCGCGAATCCATGGTGACCACCGTCACCACCCGGGAACCGGCCGTACGCGAACAGGGGCCGGCCGGCGCCGCCCGTGCCCTGCGCGCCGCGCTGCCCGGCCAGAACGCCCTCAGCGAAGCCGAACAACAACTCCTGGCGGAATGGCTCCGGCGACTGTCCGCATAGCGGCTGGGCCGGGGCGGGGCGGGAGTCGCGCCATAAGCCGAACAAATGCGAGCAGCGGCCTGTACGCCTGCCTGTTGGCGTAGCCCCGTCCCCCATCGGCAACAGCCACGGTCGTGGCTCGATGCGATTGTGCGTCCGTGTGACGGTGGTTGGCCGTCCGTGTCCGGCCGCGTGGCTTTACGAACCCGTCGTGGCGGGGAGGGTCAGGCGTTCCGGGGCCGGCACGGGCTTGCGGCGGTGTTGTCGAGGTTCTCCTCGACCCAGGTGCGCAGCAGGCCGAGGGGGACGGCGGCGCCGTGGCCCAAAGGGGTGAGGGCGTACTCCACGTGCAGGGGTACAGCGGGGTAGACGGTGCGGGTGAGGATGCCGGAGTCCTCCAGACGGCGCAGGGTCTGGGTGAGGACTTTGGGGCTGATGCCCTGTAGGCGCCGCTGCAGCTCGCCGAAGCGTCGCGGGCCCTGTTCGAGTGCGCCGATGGCCAGCGCCGACCACTTGTTGGCGAGCATGTCCAGCATCGCGCGGCAGGGGCACTGGGCGGCGTAGACGTCGTGGTCGCTGTGCCGGCCTGTTGCACATTCCATCGCCATGAACCGCTCCTCACCTGGTTGCTTCCCAAAGGAAAGTAGTAACCCTTGCGGGTAACTATAGGCGCGTGGATACCGTCGCCAACACCAACCGGGAGGCCGCACGACCGGCCTCCCGCCGTTCCACCTGCTTGGAGTTGACGTATGTCCGCAACCTTGATGCGCGCGCTGATCCAGGACGGATTCGGCGGTCCGGAGGTGCTGCGGGTGGCGCGGGTGCCCCGGCCCGCGCCCCTGCCGACCGAGATCCTGGTGCGGGTGCACGCCGCCGGGATCAACCCCGTGGACTGGAAGACGCGTTCCGGCGGTGGAATGGCCGGGGTGCTGGGCGAGCCGCCGTTCACTCTGGGCTGGGACGTGTCCGGGGTGGTGGAGGAGATCGGCTTCGGGGTGACCACCTTCGAGCCCGGTGACGAGGTCTACGGGATGCCGTGGTTCCCCCGCGCGGCCGGCGGCTACGCCGAGTACGTCACCGCACCGGCGCGCCAGTTCGCCCGCAAGCCCGCCGCTCTCGATCACGAACAGGCCGCCGCCGTTCCCCTGGCCGCCCTGACCGCGTGGCAGGCGCTGGTGGACACCGCGGGGCTCCGCACGGGCCGGCGCGTGCTGATCCACGCGGCCGCGGGCGGGGTGGGACACTTCGCGGTCCAGTTCGCCAAGCATCTGGGCGCGCACGTCATCGGCACCGCGAGCGGTGGCCGCCACGACTGGCTGACCGAACTCGGCGCGGACGAACTCGTCGACTACACCGCCGCCCGCTTCGAGGACGCGGTCCGTGACGTCGACGTGGTCATCGACCTGGTCGGTGACGATCACGACCGCACCGGCACCCGATCGCTCGATGTGCTGCGCCCCGGCGGCCTGCTCGTCGCGATCCCCGGTGGGGTCTCGGCCGAACTGGCCGAGGCCGCTCGGGCGCGCGGTATGCGTGCGAGCGCCTTCCTGGTCGAACCCGACGGCACGGCCCTGACCCGGATCGCCGAGCTCATCGATGCCGGAGCGGTGGCAGTCGAGGTCGAGGAGGTCTTCGCGCTGGAGCAGGTCGCCCGGGCCCATGCCCGCGGCGAGAACAACCGTACCCGCGGCAAGCTCGTCCTGCGTGTCACCTCCTGACCCACGCTTCCCGGCATTTGCATCGCCACCCGTCGCCGGCGCACGACCGGCCTGACGCGTCCTCGAACGCCCCTCCCCGGCAATCACCCCCACCCTCATTCGTCGCGCAGGAAGGCACCGATGAACCGTCGAACACAGGCGAAGTCGCAGTCCGCTCCCACCATCACCCGCTCCGCTGCCTCCGAGCTGATCGGGGGCGGTGCTCGCCGCCGCCGATGAGATCGGCTTCCCGGTCGCGGCAGCGGTCACCGACACCGGAGGTCGTCTCAAGGCGTTCGAGCGCACCGACGACGCGCCGCTCCTGGCCGCCGAGGTGGCGGTCGACAAGGCATGGGCGGCCGTGATCAGCCGCTCACTCCCTCAGCCGGCGCGCGGCGGCAGCACGGCCTCGATGAGGTGGGGGCCGGGTTCGGACAGGGCCCGACGGAACTGCCGGGCCAGTTCCTCGGCGGTCCTGGCGCGGCCTGCGGGCACGCCCATGCCGTTGGCGAGGGAGACGAAGTCCAGATCCGGGCGCGACAGGTCGAAGAGTTGGGCGGACGCCTCGGCGGTGGCACCGACGCGTTCCAGTTCGGCGCGCAGGATCGCGTAGGAGCTGTTGTTGAGGATCACGGTCGTGATGTCGAGGTTTTCCCGGGCGTGGCTCCACAGGGCGGACAGGGTGTACATGGCACTGCCGTCGGCCTGGAGGCAGATCACGGGGCGGTCGGGGCAGGCGATCGCCGCCCCGGTGGCCGAGGGCAGTCCCTGTCCGATCGACAGACCGGTCAATCCCAGCATGTCGTGGGGCGGTGAGCAGGCGGTCGCCGGCTGGAGTGTGGCCATGCCCGCCGTGATGGACTCGTCGCAGACGATGGCGTCGTGGGGAAGCAGGGCGCCGATGACCGCCGTCCAGTTGTCGACGGTCAGCTCGCCGCGCGGCAGTGGCGGCGGCGACAGCGGGGCGAGGACCGGCTCGATGCCTGGCGCGACATGGTCGGCCAGCATGTCCAGCGCGAGTACGGCGTCGGCGCCTCCGTCCTCGGCCAGGACGTGCACCCGGGTATCGGGGGGCGTCGGCAGACTGCTGCGGTCGGGGTAGGCGAACGAGGTCACCGGCGTACGCGCACCGCACAGGACGAGGTGTTGTGCGTCCCGAAGTTGCACGGTGATCTGTTCGCCTCGGTACGCGAGGGGCTCGACGAGTGGCACCCCCGCGCCTCGGCGTTGGCGGGCGGCCCAGTTCCGCGAGAGCAACCGCGCGCCGGTGGCGTGCTCGATCCGGCTCGCCGCGCGCAGTCCCCGCTCGCTCAACGCTGCACCGTCCAGCAGGAGTACGCACGATTCTCCCGAGCGCAGCAGCCTCGCGATGGACCGCACGTGCTCTTCGGAAGGCGCGGGGGGCGCGGGTATCTTCACCGGCCGAGCCGGTCGGCCTCCCGCCGACCAGGACAGGTTCGCCGGGGCGATGAGGGTCGAGACGGACCCGGACGTACCGGTTCGGGAGGAGCCCCGTCCGACCTCCTCGGCGCCGTCGAAGCAGGTCAGCGCCGCCGCGACCGCGTCGGCCGCGTCGGCGCCGAGCGCCTCGGTGGTCGTGGAACGCCGCACCCAGGTGGAGACCGTGCCGGCGAGCGCGTCGATGTCCGACTCCAGCAGGGAATCCAGAGGCTTGTGGTCGATGGCGTGATCGCCCACGACATTCACCACCGGGGTGTTCGCACGGCGGGCGTTGTGCAGGTTGGCGAGTCCGTTGGCCAACCCGGGCCCGAGATGCAGGAGCGTCGCGGCCGGGCGCCCCGTCATCCGTCCGTATCCGTCGGCCGCGCCGGTGGCGACTCCCTCGAAGAGACACAGCACCCCGCGCATCTGCGGCAGGGCGTCCAGCGCGGCCACGAAATGCATCTCGGACGTGCCCGGGTTCGCAAAACAAACCCGCACATCGCTGTCCACCAACGTACGCACCAACGCGTGCGCTCCGCTCGTCCCTTGCACCGTTGCTCCTTTCCGTGTCCTGTCCAGGGGTCCATCGATCGCCCGTTCCGGCTGCCGATCGGACAGAATCACTGTACATTTTTTCGTCCGAACGTTCGCCACAGCGAACGTTCGGGTACCGTTTCTCGGCCACAAGAAACTCGTACCCGCCATGCGCCTGTCCCCAGAAGCCATAAAGCTCGACCTGGCCGTCGGGGATGAACAGCCCTTCCACCTCCCGCTGATATTC
>NZ_JBHZAV010000199.1:0-17224 GCF_042754445.1 Embleya sp. NPDC059213 | reverse complement strand
GGGCGGCCCCCCGGGCCCCCCCCCCCCCGCCCGATCCGGCTCGGTCGGCGGTCGGGGGTCGGCAATCCGCGCCGGCCTCCTACCGCCTACCGCCTTCCGTCGTACCCGGAGCTACCGCTGCCGGGCTTCGCGCCTACGGAACAGCACCAGTCCCCCGCCACCGAGAGCGATCAACGCCGCGGAAACGGCGAAGGTCAACGGCAGGTTCCCCGCCAGGCCGGTGCGTGCCAGTGGCGACGACGAACCGCCGTGGTTGCCACCCGAGGTACCCGGTGTGGCGGACGCCGTCGGCGTGCTCGTCGTGGTCGGCGGCGGTGTGGTCGGCAGCCGTCGGTTGACCGCCGTGACGGAGACACCGGCGTCGAGGTTCTCCGCGTTCAGCACCAACGGGCCGAGCACCGGTTTCTCCGGAGGGGCGTAGCCCTCGGGAGGGCTGACCTCCCGCCAGTAGTACGTCCCCGGCAGCACGTCGCGTTTGCAACCGCCGTCGGTACCGGTCGTGCAGGGTTCGCCGACCTTGGTGTCGGGGGTCGCCCCCTCGACCTGCAAGCCTTCGGTCCCGTTCGAATCCCTCCACAATTCGAACTTCGCTCCGGCCAGCGGTTTTTCGTCCTGATCGTGCTTGACCAGGCGTACCGCACCTTCCTGTTGACGGAATCCGAAGTCGAACGTGTGATCGTTCTCGCCCGGTCCGCCGGTCGTCAACGCCCGTTCCGGATAACGTCCACCGGTCGGGACCTTGCCCTTGGAGTCCACGAAGCGGTTGTCGCCGACACCCTCGTCGGTCGGCACCCACTGGTACAGCGGCCCGTTCGGGGCGTAGTCGGCCGGGTTGTCGATCCGGATCGTGTACTTGGTCTTCGGCTTCAGACCACCGGTGACGTTCGAGTCGTCGAAGTAGTACTCACCGCGCGGTGACGTCTTCGTCGTCCCGACCACCTTGCCCGACTCGTCGTAGAGGTTGACGGTGGCGCCCGGAACCGGACGCTGACCCGGGCGCTGAATGCCCTTGCGCTCGGGGTCGTACCAGACCCGGTTGCCGATCTGGAGCGGCGCCTGGTCGCAGAGCACCTCCAGGTCGCCCATCGAGGCGCCCTTGCCGAAGGAGGCGTTCCCCTCGGTGTTCAAACGCAGACCCGCGGCGGGCTGCCGCGTTCCGTCCCGCTTGGTGAACATGGTGCCGGCGCCCCACGCCGTGTCGATGGGGTCGACACCGGCGGTCGCGACGAACTCCTCCACCTTCGACAGCGCGAGGCCGGCGTAGGCCGCGTTCGGGTGGCCGTTGTTCATGGTGTTGACGTTGAAGAACCTGGTTCCGCGCACCGTCTTCCCACAGCCGGTGTTCGTGTCCATGACGTACACGCCGTCGGCCGGGCACGCCTTGTTCAGGTCGCCGCCGGCCACCATCGCGATGGCGGTCGTCGGGTCCCCGGCCCGCGCGTAGGCCGTCGTCCGGTCGGTGAACCGGTCGCGGAACGCCAGCAACATCGAGCCGTCGGTCTCGAAGGCGAGGTCGGCCAACTCCGGTTCGGGGTTGGCCATGGCGCCTGCGCACGTCTGCCCGTTCTGCTGGGTCGGGAACGTGTCCGTCCACGGGAACCAACTCGCCCCGCCGCAGGGCCCGCCGAGCGTGGCCTGACGCGGGTAGTCCAAGGGCTGGTTCAGCACGGCCTTGGTGAAGGCACCCGTCGCCGGGTCGAACGGCAGGACCACGGCACGCAGGTCCGAGACCTTCCCGGTCGATTCGCCCGAGCAGACGCCGCCGACGTATCCGACGCCGTCCTGCAGACCCAGGCCGAACGGACGCCAGTCGCCCGGCGCGGGGCAGCCCGGGTCCGGGATCGCGTACGAGGCCACCGGCGCCGTCGCGGTCGCCGAAGTGGCGTCGTAGCGGTACAGCTTGCGGTTCTGGAGGTTGACGACGAACAGGTCGCGGCCGTCGTCGGAGACCTCCAGGTCGCCCAGACTCTCCTTGCCGGGAGCGGCAAGGAAGGCGTTGTCACTGGCACCCGCGCCGTGCGCCGAGGTGCCGGCGTCCGGGACGGTGGTGAACAGTGACGTCTTCTTCGTGGTGACGTCGGTGACGTAGATCCCGCCGGCGCCGCCGGGGCCGTACGTCGTGTCGCGCTTGGCCAGTGCCGAGCTGAACAGTCGCTTTCCGGGCTTGTTCCAGCCGATGCCGTAGAGGTTGCCGGTCTCGGCGTTCGTGGACAGGTCCGTCACGTTCGTGTTGACGCCGCGTGCATTGTACGGGAATGTCACCAAAGTCCGCTTGGGCGTCGGTTCGTTCGTCGCGGGCTGGCATGCGGTCGCCAGCGGCGCGTTCTTCTGGCAGTAGTCGCCTGGGCTCCACAGGCCCGTCGTGTACGCGACCTTCTTGCCACCGGTGAGGTCGACGAACTCCTCGTTGCTGCTGAGCTGGTTCGGCGCACCGTCCAGGCCCTGTCGCGACGCGAACGCCGGGAAGAGCACACCCGGCTTCGGGTTCACGACCTGGACCCGGTACTTGCCGGCGGTCGACCCGGCCGTGCCGGGCGCCAGCGTGACGGTGCCGTCGGCGGCCGTCACGCCGGTGACCTTGACGCCGTCGTCATTGGTGAGTGTCACCGTGACGCCGCCCATGCCCGGCTCCAGGGCAGGACTCCACACACCGGTGGTGTCGACGGCCCGTACCACCCGGACCGTTACGGAGCCGTCGTCGGTCTGCGAATACGCCGGCGACGCCGCCAGCGCGAAACCGCCGAACCCCACGGCGAGCGCCGCGAGACTGCCCATGGTACGACGCGCGCGTAAGGCCGACCGCAGTCGGCCCGGCAAGTACGCCGCGCCGTCCGTCTGTTCACTTGAAGGTGTCATACCCACTCTCATCATCTGAAAGGGCCCGATGCGCGACCCTGCGGGGAACGCCACGGATCCGCCGTGACCCGCCTCGTTGGCCGAAGCCTAGAGGGGATTTTGGCAAGTGCGGTACGACAAAGCCAAGTTGACGTTGGAGCGATTTCCCCCTCGACCTCCGTGGGCACGTCACGCTCGTTGCGAAGCCGATAAGACGATGATTACGAACGCGCATTCGCATGGCGGTCCGCGCGAGCGACGCCCAGACGCCGACCGCGCGCCGCCGCACCGAGGGAACGAGGCCACGGCACGAACCGCCCGGGGTGCCCTCGGCCCGTTCGGCGAAGGCACCCCGGCGGTCGTCCCTGGCGAAGCCGAGCGCACCACGGCCCGTTTCGGCGACCCGGGTTCAGGACCGCGCCCGGGTCCAGGGCGGTGCGGCTTCGCCCGGTCGATCGGGTCACGCCGCGTCGAGAAGGATTTTCAGCAGGTCGTCCGGGGCGTCCCGCATGACGTTGTGGCCGGACGAGACGGGGTGCACGTGCCAGGTGGGGTCTTCCGCCAGTCGCCGCCGAACCTCGTCGAACGGCGACGCTCCGTCCCAGCCCGTCGCGTACACGAAGTCCCGGCGCTCGAACCGATCGAGGCCGCCTTCGAGTCGTACCACCTGCATCAGCGAGGCCAGCGGGTGCGGCGTGGCCCGCGCGTCGAAGAAGGGCAGGGGCTCGCAGGAGTAGCCGTCGCGGCCGACACCACGCAGGTACCACTCGCGCTCCCGGTCGTTGACCAGGGACCAGCAGGATTCCCCGTCGCCCGGCACCAGGGCGTCGACGTAGACGAGCCCGCGCACCCGGTCCGGGGCCCGGTCGGCGGCACCGGTGATCACCATGCCGCCGTAGCTGTGGCCGACGAGCACGGCATCGGTGATCTGCTCGTCCGCCAGGAGGTTCAGCACGTCGCGGATGTGCGTGTCGAGGTTGACCGAGGCGGCAAGCAGATGCTTTCGGTCGCCGACACCGGTCAGGGTCAACGGATAGGCGTCGTGGCCGTGCTCGCGGAGCCGCCGGGCCAGGGGTTGGAACGTCCAGGCGCCGTGCCAGGCGCCGGGAACGAGGACGAAGGTGGTCATCGGTTGCCTCCTCGTGCGGAATGGATGCGGTGATCGCACATGGTGCGGGTGATGCTTTCGGCGGTCGGGCCGCCCGAAGACGGGTCAGCCGGGACGGTAATGCAGGTGGAGCACGCCGAGGGGCGATCGCGTCGAGCCCACCAGGGTGAGCGGGATCCGGTTGTCCTCGGCGGCGAACAGCCGCTGTCCCGAACCCAGGACGACGGGGAGAACCAACAGATGGAGATCGTCGACGAGTCCGGCCCGCAACAGCGAACGGGTGAGCGTGACGCTGCCGGAGACGTCGATGTCCTTGCCCGGCCGACGCTTGAACTCGCCGAGCGCGACCGCAAGATCCTCGTCCAGGACGACGGAGCCGTCCCAGCCGGTCGTGCCCCGGGGGACCGCGTACGAACGACCGTCGACGGACGGAGGCGGCGCCTGCACGACGACGCCGTCCAAGGACACGTGATGTGTCGCCAGGATTCGGCGAGCCGACGACCGGGCCTCCTCGGGATTTCCGGTGGACCCCGTGGACATGCGTTCACTCCGAGCGGTCACAGCGGTGCGAGCGCGCAGGGAACCGGTCCGGTCGGGACCATCCTCGCGCTTCGATGACGTGATCGACCCAACCGCGCCGCACCGTCCGCCATCAAGGCACAATGGGCGCACGGTTGTTTAGCGGAATTCAAAAACGGGGCCGACGTGCTGGAGCGGGTGGAGGTCGAGTCGTTTCTGGTGTTGGCCGAGGAGTTGCATTTCGGACGTGCGGCGCAGCGCCTGGGACTGACCACCGGACGCGTCAGCCAGACCATCAAGAAGCTCGAACGCCGCGTCGGTGCACCGCTGTTCGAACGCACCACCCGTCAGGTGGCACTGACCCCGTTGGGGCGGACGCTCGCCGACGAGCTCACGCCCCTCGTGGCCGGCATGGACGCCGCGCTGCACCGCGCCGTCGACGCCGCCCGAGGCGTCACGGGTGTACTCCGGGCCGGTTTTCTCGGGGCGGCGGCCGGGCAACTCCTGTTGAAGGCCATCACGGTGTTCGGCGCTCGCCATCCCGACTGCGAGGTACGCATCCACGAGACCCAGGTCCACGACGCCATGCCCAGGCTGCACGGCGGCGAGATCGACGTGCTCATCACGGCCCTGCCGGTATCCGGGGTGGCCGCGGGGCCCGTCCTCCTGGAGGAGACCCGGGTATTGGCGACACCCGCCGATCCCACCTGGACGGCCCGCACGTCCGTGTCCGTGGAGATCCTTGCCGAGCAACCCGTGATCCAGATGTCCGCCACGATGCCCCGGGAACTGCGCAGCGACCGCTCCCCTCTGCACACCCCCGCGGGTCGGCCCATCCCGAAGGGCCCGACGGCCGACACCTTCCCCGAAGCCCTGGCCCTGGTGGCCTCGGGCCGCGGAGTCTTCCCGGTCGGTGCGCACGCCGCACGTTTCTACCCGCGCCCCGACATCGCCTACGTACCCTTCCACGACGCCCCGCCCGTCCGCTGGGGGCCGGTCCGGCTGCACACCAACGACACGGCCCGCGTCCGGGCCTTCATCCGGGCCGCCGAAGACGCATCCTGACGCCCGCCCGACCACACACCACGCACACCTCGTCGAACCGGCCGGCCCCACCGTCGGGAACACCGCCGGCTCACCCGACGTCCCCGTCGACGGCGTCCGCAGCCTCGGCGGCTCGCGCACACCACCGCCGACCCCGACGTGCGTTCGTCGACCCGCCGACGGTTTCACCGTCGCCACCTCACCCGAGGTCGGATCCCCGAAACGGTCCACCCGTCGTCAACGGATGGATCGAGGCATCGCGCTCACATCAGGACGCCGATCAGCACGGCCGTCAGCGTGGTGATCGCCAGGACGAACAGGCCGCCGCAGCCGCTCCCGGAGTTCTTCTTCGACCGCCTCGATCCTCCGGGTCGTCTGCCGCCGCCGTGTTTGGCGCAGTAGCGCTCCCCCGGCCGGGCGTTGTTGCCGCAGGTCTTCCCGCCCCTGCTGCCCTTCGTCGACCTCTGGCAGCTGCCCATGAATCGTCCCCCTTCGACCGTCGGTCACCCCATGTTGTCGAACCATCGCGCGGCGTGTGGGGTTTCCCGGGAATGGACGATCGCAATGGGCCGAGGGAGCGCGGGACCGCGTGGCGGGGCGGTGGGAGCACCTCGCCGATGGACCCGGGCCCCGTCCGCACCACCCGGGCCCTCGACACCTCCGACCACACCACGGTCCGGAGCCCGTTGCGGCCGCGCCGAATCCGCAGAGCGCGGCCGGACCATCCGTGGCACCCGACGGGATCACCGACGGCATCCGAAATCCGCGGCGCGGCCGATCTCGCTAGGACGCCGGGCGAAGGTGGGCGACGATGCCGTCGAGGTCCTCGGCGAGCAGGTGCCAGCGGAGGGTGTGGCCGCCCGGGACCTCGTGGGCCGTGTACGCAATGCCCGCCTGGTCGAGGAGGCCGCGGAACTCGCGCTGCCCGTCGAGTACGTGGGACTCCTGGAAGGCGCTGAACCACGGGATGTTCTCCGCGCCCGTGCCGGCCACCATGAAGATCCGCTTGTTCTGGTAGCTGGGGATGCGCTCGACGGCGTTGTCAGCGCTGACGCGCGCCTCGTTCCACAGCGGGACGCCGTAGATGGTGCCGCCGCCCAGCTCGATGGCGGCCGAGGAGGCGTTGGCCCAGTGGCCGACGGCACCGCCGTTGAGGCGGAGGCTGGGCGGACCCGAGTGGGCGCTGACCGAGGCGAAGTGGCCGTAGTACTTGGCCGCGTACTTGAGCGCGCCGAAGCCGCCCATCGAGTAGCCGGCCACCGCCCGCCCGGCGTACTCCGCGTGGGTCCGGAAGTTCGCCTCGATCCACGGCAGGAGCTGCGTCATGTGGAAGGTCTCCCAGTTGCGGGGACCGACGAACGAGGTGACCGGGTTGGAGTACCAGCCCGCGCCGCCGCCGTCCGGCATCACGACGATGATCGGTTTGCCGGCGGTGAGATCCCGGATGCCGCCGGGAACGTCGAAGTTGCGGAAGTCCGCGCCGGTGCCGCCGCCGTGGAACAGGTACACGACGGGGTAGCTCAGACCACTGGTGGCATAGCCGTCCGGCAGCAGCACGTTGACGCCGGGGCCGGTGGTCCAGCCGATCTGGCTCGTCTTGAAGCGGTAGTACTTCAGGCGGGGGTCGCTTTCGTTGCTGTCGATGATGTGCAGCCCGAAACCGTCGCCGGCCGCGTGGGCCGCCGAGGCGCCCGCGAGGATGCCCGCGCCGCCGAGTGCTGCTGCTGCGGACAGGCCGCCGGCGGCCTTCAGAATGCTGCGCCGGGTGGGCTGAGACTCGGTCATGGCGTCCCCCGTGTTCGATGTGGGTTGCGAATGCGGCCTGTGGGCGTGCGACTCTCGCCGTACCGCGCGGGTCGGCGTGGGTGAGCGAGAGGGCGGCGCGGGACGACCGACCACCCCTTGCGTGGCGGTTGGTTACATCCTGTGCGCGTCGATCACACACCAGTCATCTTCAATCGTCAATGCCGAATCGAGTTAAGTTTTAGAGGCGTTCGCCGCCCGAACTCCCTTACGCACAAGGGCTACACGTGTCACCGCCGACCGACCTCGACCACGACGCGCCGGGCCCGCCACACCAGCCATAACGCCCGGAATCAGACGTTATGTCGCGAATCGGCCGGCGAGCCGAGCCGGTGGCCGAAAGCCGCAACCTCGCGGCCCAAGGCCCCCTTCGCCTGTATCCGTCGTCCCGCGACCCACCCCGGTGCGCCGGAACGCGCCCGATCCCACCGCCCCCGCAGGTCGGGTGAGCCGGTGGATACGGGTGGCGGGAACTCGGGACGGTCGGCCCGGCGTTGCGACTGTGAACCGGGTCGTGCCCCACATCGGCGTGGGAACGACGCAGACCGAGGAGGGCGCGATGATCCGGCGACACGCCGTCGCTCGTCGTCCCCTCGCCGGCTCCCCCGCCTCGCGCCGCCGCAGCGCCAATCCCCCCGCTCGCCGGGGCTACCGGCGCGGCAGTTGGCTCGGGGCGTTGCTCGCGATCGCCCTCGCGCTGCTCGGCGCGGTGGCTTCGCCCGCGTCCGCGCGCGCGATCACCGCACCCGATCCGGACCGCGTCTCGGTCGCCGCGCACACCACCGCCGATCCGGGGCATCTGCGCGACGTCGCCGACGAGGCGACCCGCGATGTGCGACGTGGCCCGCCGGCACCGCTCGCCGCCCGCGAGTTGCCGCACGAGCGGCACCACCTCCACCACCACTCGCACGACGCGGGGCTCGCGGGACACGCCTTCGCCCTCGTGCCACCCGCAGGGCACCGAACCTGCGCCCCCACCGCCCACGCCAACCCCGCGCTGCCCCGGTTCGTGCTCCCGCCGGGTCGCGCTCCACCGTCTCCCCGGGCTCCAGACCGTCCCTGAGTCCGATCGCCGCGCGCCGACTTTCGGCCGCGGCGCATCCGTGGAGACCACCCTTGTCACGTGCCACCAAGGTGCGGGCGTTGTTCGCCCTCGCCATCCTCGTCATGTCCACCTACATCGCCGCCACCGTGCCGCCACGCCTGGGCCTCGACCTGCGCGGCGGCACCCAGATCGTCCTGGAGACCCGGGACTCGCCCACCGCGAAGGCCGACCGCGACGCCACCGATCGAGCCCTGGAGGTGCTGCGTCGCCGAGTCGACGCGCTCGGCGTCTCCGAACCCGGCCTGGTCCGCTCCGGTGACCGACGGATCATCGTCGAACTGCCCGGCGTGCAGGATCCGCGCCGCGCCGCCGAGGTGCTCGGCCGTACCGCACAACTCACCTTCCATCCCGTTCTCGGACTCGCCGACGCGAGCGATGCCACCACCACACCCGACGCCGAGGGACGGCAGGTACTGCCGGACGAGTCCGGACAAATGCTGAGGCTGGACACGACGCGGATGACCGGAGCCGACGTCGACCGGGCCGAGGCCCTCCTGGATCCGGCCGGTGGCGGCTGGCACGTCACCCTCGACCTGCGCGGCCGGGGCGAACGGGCCTGGGCCGAACTCACCGGGGACGCCGCGTGCGCGCCCGCCGGAACGCCCGCGCGGCGCGTGGCGATCGCCCTGGACGGCAAGGTCGTCTCGTCGCCCCAGGTCGACGCCTCGGTGGGCTGCGGCACCGGAATCCTCGGCGGATCCACCCGCATCACCGGCGACTTCGACAAGCGCGAGGCCCGCGAATTGGCGCTGCTGATCAACGGCGGCGCGCTGCCGGTGCCGGTCGAGACGGTGGAACACCGCACCGTGGGGCCCACGCTGGGCAAGCAGGCCGTCGAGGCGGGCACCTGGGCCGCGATCATCGGCGCCGCGGCGACCGCGTTGTTCATCGCGGGCGTGTACCGCCTGCTCGGCGTACTGGCAGCCGTGGCCCTGGCCGGCTACGGGCTGATCGCGTACGCCGCCCTGGTCGGCGTGGGCGCCACCCTCACGCTGCCCGGAATCGCCGGATTCGTACTGGCCGTCGGCATGGCGGTCGACGCCAACGTGCTGGTGTTCGAACGAGCCCGCGAGGAATACCTCGCCCGTACCAAACCGGCCCTGCGCCCGTCGCTGACCCGAGGCTTCCGCAACGCGTTCGGGGCCGTCGCCGACTCCAACATCACCACGCTGATCGCCGCCGGCCTGCTGTTCTTCCTGGCCACCGGCCCGGTACGCGGATTCGGGGTGACGCTGGGCATCGGCGTGCTCGCGTCGATGGTCAGCGCGCTGGTGGTCACCCGGGTCCTGGCCGAGTTCGCCGTGGGTCGGGCGGCGGTCCGACGCCGGCCCCGGATCAGCGGCATCGCGCACGCGGGCCCGGTGCGCGAGTGGCTGGCCCGACGCGATCCGCACCCGATGCGGCATCGCGGGCGCCTGCTCGCCGTCTCCGGCGTGCTGGCGCTGGGCCTGGCGGTGTCCGGTGTGGCGGTGCGCGGCGTCGACTTCGGCGTGGAGTTCACCGGCGGCCGGCTCGTGGAGTACTCGACCACGCAGTCGGTCGATCCGGACCGGGCCCGGTCGGCACTGGCCGACGCCGGGTTCCCCAAGGCCGTCGTACAGACCTCGGGCGATCACGAACTGACCGTACGCACGGCAAAGCCGACCGAGGCCGAGGAGGCGCGGATCACCGCCACGATCGGCGAACTCGGCCGCGGCGCGGAGAAGGTGCGCGACGAGTTCATCGGACCGAGCCTGGGGGCGGAACTGCGGCTCAAGGCCATGATCGCCCTCGGGATCGCGCTCGCCGCCCAGATGGCCTACCTCGCGGTGCGGTTCCGCTGGACCTTCGGGCTGGCCGCGGTCGTTTCGCTGGCACACGACGTACTGATCCTGGTGGGCGTCTTCGCGTGGCTGGGGCGCACCGTCGACGCGGTGTTCCTGGCCGCGCTGCTCACCGTGATCGGCTACTCGGTCAACGACTCCGTCGTCGTCTTCGACCGCATCCGCGAACTGCGCCGCACACCCGCGCCCGGCAAGCGCTCGCTCGCCCGGATCACCGACACGGCGGTGGTGCAGACCCTGCCGCGTACGGTCAACACCGGTTCCGGCGCGTTGTTCGTCCTGATCGCACTGGCGGTGTTGGGCGGCGACTCGCTGGCCGACTTCGCGCTGGCGCTGCTGATCGGCGTCGTGGCAGGCACCGTCTCCACGGTGAGCGTCGCCGCCCCGCTGGCCGTCGTGTTGGAGTCCCGCTCGACACCCGTGCCGCCCCGCGCGTCCCGACCCCGAAGCTCCACCGCCCGCGCCGGTCGCCGTCCCGACCACACATCCCACGACAACGGCGCACGCGTCTGATCCCACCCACCCGGCCACCGTGCCCACCCACCGACTCGCCGACGCAGCCCGTCCGGAGGCGCCGATGTGCCCGCCGGGCCGTCTCGCCTCCTACGGGCACGTCAAGCGGTTCGTCATGGTTGCCCCTTTCGCCCGCGCCTGCCGGCACCAGGCCCCGCGCCACCGCCCACCCTGATCCGGCAAGCCACGCCCGGCCATCCGTGAACAATGTCGGGTCCGGCTGGAGCACGGGCCCGAGGGCCCGGTCGCAAGGCGAGCCCGCTGTCACCCGCACTCGGGCGCCGGCGGCAACGCCGGTTGCGACCGGGCCCGCCGGCCCCTACCCGGCGCCCCACCCGGTCGCCCTCGAACCACAACAGATCTTCGACAAGCACGCGACGCCCGACCCCTCCCGACTCCGCCGCGCCGGAGCCCGACCCCGGCCGCCCTATCAGGATCGGGCCCCGCACCGGTGGAATCGGTGGGGTGAATCGCCTCGCCCCTCGCACGCCGCGCCGACCCGACAACGCCGCGTTCCGGACCGCCTACACCATCGGCATGTTGCGCCGACTCCACAGGCGACGGGCGTCGCACTCCGCGACCAGGGTCGGAACGTACACGATCACCGCCGCACGTTCCGCCGTCGCGTCACGCTGCCGGGCGGCCGGCTGGAACCGTGGTTCCTCGGCAGTGTCCGTCCCGACGTCGTCCCGCTCCTGGTCAGGGCGAACGCACGCGTCATCGGATGGCGTGCACGGCCATGGGTGAGCTGATAGTGGTCCGACACGGCCAGACCGAGTGGAGCTTGTCGGGCCGACACGCAGGCCGAACCGACGTCCCACTGACCGAAGCGGGTGAGGCTGCGGCCAAGGCGCTCGCTCCCAGGCCGGCCCGGCGGTCCCTGGTCGCCGTGTTCAGCAGTCCGCTGGGTCGGCGATGCGGACCGCCGAGCCGGCGGAACTGGCCGGCGCCGAGCCCGAACCCGACCTGGTGGAGTGGGACCACGGCGGCTACGAGGGCCTGACCTCGGAGCAGATCCAGGCGACGAGGCCGGGTTGGGACCTGTGGCGGGACGGTGTCCGCCCGGCAACGCCGACCATCCCGGTGAGCAGCTCCGGCAGGTGGCCCTGCGCGTGGACGCGGGGCTGAACCGGATCCGCCCGCTGTTGGCCGACGGTGACGTCGCCGTCGTCGCCCACGGTCATCTGGCCCGCGTGCTCACCGTACGCCGGCTCGGCCTCGACGCCTCCGCCGGCCGGATGCTCGGCCATCCACATCCGGGCACACTCGGCTTCTTGACCACCGAGCACGGCCGTCCCGTCATCGCCGCATGGAACGTCCCTTGGCGGCAAGCCGGTTGCCACACCCCACCACCGGCGGGCCGCGCCACGAACAGGCCGGCCCGTCCGCGCCCGGCCCTTCGGGATGCGCGCCGGCCGGGTTCAAGGACGTGTGTCGGGGCGCTTGTCGGTGGTGGGCAGCGTGTTCGCGGGATCGTCCAGCCATGGGGTCTGGGTGCCGGGGGTGGCGGTGACGCCGAAGCGGGTGCGTTCGGGGCGGCCGTGCTCGATCCACCAGGCGAGGGCGGCCTCGATCTCGTCGAGGATCGGGCGGGGCCCGTGGGTCGCCGTTTCGAACACGTCGGCGCCCGAAGTGTGGTCCACACAGGCCCAGGAATGGGTGTCCGCGTCGACCAGCCACAGGGTGAACTCGCCGTCGTCGCCTCGCGCCGCACCTGCGGGGCGGCCGATCGAGCGCCGAACGCCGGGGACGAGGAGGCCCGTACAGAACGCGGCGTCGCGGTCGTCGACCAGGAGCCGGGGATCGAGGGTGGTGGTGCCGGCCGTGCCGAGGTCGTCTTCGCGGACGGTGTCCATCACGCCGCCACGCACGCCCTGGCCGCGTTCCCACATGAACGCGGCGTCGCCCACCACCGGCCCCGATGCCCGTGGGCTACCGTCGGGATCCGTCGCGACATCCAGGGCGATCAGGACTCCGTTGTACAGGGCGCTCCCCCACGGGGTGACGATCCGGCCGCCGGGGCGCGTCTGGGCGATCCACGCGGGCGGGATCGTATGGACCGAGAACGTCGACAACACCCGGTCGTAGGGCGCGTGTTCGGCACTGCCCCGGGTGCCGTCCCCGACGATCAGCCGGGGGCGGAGTCCCGCGCGATGCAGCGCGGCGCGGGCGTCGGCGGCGACGGCGGGGTCGAGTTCGACGGACACGACCGCCGCGTCGCCGAGTCGGGTGGCCAGCAGCGCGGCGGTGATGCCGACGCCGGTGCCGATCTCCAGGACGCGGTGTTCCTCGCGCACGTCGAGGTGGGCGAGCATGGACGCGACCATCCGCGGCATGCTCGCGCTGCTGGTGGGGTACAGCGAGAACTGCGGTGCGGCGGTGCCGTTCTCGACCTGGGTGATCAACGCGGTGTCGGTGTGCACAAGGCCGCGCCAGCGCATCGGGTCGTCGTGGCGATCCAGGCGGTGGTAGCCATCGGGAGCCGGCACCCAGACCCGGTCGGGCACGAATGCGGCGCGGTCCACACGCTTCCACGCATCGGCCCAGTCCGGGGTAAGCCACCCACCGGCCGTGAGCCCGGTTGCCAGCGCAACGGCATCGGGCACCATCGCCGCGTCGCCCGGCGCCGGGATGTCGGGGGCGTCAACGCCGGGAGGTGTACTCATTTCCCCGGCGGAGCGGGCGGATTCGGCTCCGCCGGCGGGATCGGCCGCCCAGGCTGCTGACCGTCACCCTCGATCGGATCATCCCCACCACGATGACGCCCGGGCATCGCCGCCTCCTACTCCTACCGACCAACAAGACCACCCATAGTAGCCGAACGCATACGCCGAAGCGGGAGGACACCACCGGCCCGGCGCCGATGGCCCCCCACCAGGGCCACCCCCGGTGACGGATCTCGTCCAGGTCGATGCCCGGTACCGGACACGGTGCGACCTCCCTCAGGACGGGGTCGCCGACGCGTTGTGGATCTGCGTAAGGGTGCTCTTGAAGGCGACCCGGTCGGCGAGCGCGCGCAGTTCGGTGCGGGCCGCGTGGTCCCCGATGCGAGACAGGGCCGTCACGCCCGCGTTGGCCACCTTGGGGTTGCGCGGGCCGGTCCCCTGGACGTGGACCAGCGAGACGTCGACCAGCGCGGCGAGCGCGGCTGCGGTGTCGGCACGCGCGGGCAGGAACGACAACAGCCAGGCCAGGCCGCGCAACGCGTTGGCGTTGTGTGGGTCGAAGCGTTCGTTGACGTCGCGCCATCGATAATGGCCCTGCGCGAACGGCGTCGGCCGGGGCCTGCCGAGCAGTTCCCACAGGCGTGGACGTGTCGGCGTACCGACCCTCCAGTCGTCCGTGGGGGCCAGGCGAATGGTCTCGATGTCGGTGTGCCCGTCCCTCGCCAGGGTCTGCGGCAGGTGGTGCGTCACGTCGCTCGACTGCCCGAATACCCTGGCCCGCCCGGCAGTTGTGCAGCCCTGCCAGGATGTGCATACCCGACAACCCGAAGAAAGGCCCCGAAACCCATGGTTCGCGCCGTCACCCTCATCCGCTCCGCCTCCCTGTCCGACGTTGCCGAGTACGCCTACGCAGCCACCGCCCCCGCCGACGCTCGCCTGATCTTCCTCGCCGGGGCGTGTCCCCTGAACGAGGACGGTTCGACGGCAGCGATCGGCGACTACGCAGGTCAGGCGCTCAAAGCCGTCGAGAACATGCGGGTTGCTCTCGCAGCCGCCGGCGCGTCGCTCCAGGACGTCATCAATACAAGAGTTCTCGTCGCATCGGCCCGGCAAGAGGATCTGGTGGCTGCCTGGAAGGTGGTCCGAGACGCGTTCGCCGACCACGACGTCCCCAGCACCTTGATGGGTGTCACCGTGCTCGGTTACGCCGATCAACTCGTCGAGATCGAGGCCGTCGCCGCCGTACTCGACTCCTGACCACGTGACGCGTGTCGGGTGTCAGAGGCAGATGTCTGGCTCCGACCAGGTCTGCGTCGCCCCTCCGCCATGGTCCTTGAAGTGAATCACCGTGCACTGGAAGTTCCGGCGGGTCTCATTGCCCACCGTGTACTGATAAGCCGGTGGGGTAGCGCGCCCATCCCGCCTCGCACCCAAGGGTGTTGCACAAGTAGTCGCCGATTGCTCCCCACACCGGCCAGGCGCCAGTAGATCGTTCCGTGCTCGAACCGCGTTCGTCGGCCGATCCCGTCGGGACCGACCAGCTCGTCCGAGCGGGGGCACCCAAGTGCCCCGCCGATACCGCCCATCCGGATGTATCGCTGGTCGATCCCCACGACTTGCCGGTTGCGGGGGGAAATCGTGGTCGGTTGGGGGAGTTTCCGGCGCTTGGTCGCGGTGTGCGCCTAACCTGGGAGAGCGGTCGGGGTGCGGGGAGTGTGCCTCGGCGACGGCGTTTCGGCGTGGGCTCGGGGGCGGGCCACGCGGGGGGCGGGGTCATGATCGTACTCGTCATGCGGACGATGGTCCGCTCGCAAATCCAGCATTGGCTCGTCTCCGCGACGCTGCTGGCCTGTGCGTGGGCTGCCCGGGAGGCGGCCGACGGTTCGGGACAGCCGCGCGGATACGAGCTGTTCGTGCTCGCCGCCGTCGCCGTCTACGCGGCGCTCGCCATCGCGCTCGGTGCGTGGAGCAAGAAGGCGAAGCCGAGCGGCACACCCGGCGATCACGTCAAGCGCACGGCGGCCGAGGACGGGGCGAAGATCGCCAAGGGCGTCGCGCGGAAACTGGCGTGGACGGTCCTGGAGTCCAAGCTCCAGGCCGTCGCGCAAATCGCTTACGCGCTCGCGATGTTCCAGTTGCTCGTGCTCACGCTGCGCACCGAGGCACCTGACAACGCGTCCGCCCTGGTCGGCGGGTTGTCGGCCGCGCTCGCGCTCCTGGCCGCCGCCGGCGCGTCGGTTCTGGCCCGGGGACTGCGCGAGGACGACGCGGACATGGTCGGCGCGGGGCTGATCGCCGTGGCCCTGGCCATGCTCGCGCTGATCGCGGCGGGTGCGGCCGTGCTGGTCCGGGTCGGCAACGTTTCCTTCGACGTCGCGCTGCCGGGCGGCCCGTCCGCGCAGGCGTACGGCATTGCCGCAGGCGTCCTGCTCGCGGGCGTCGTAGTCGCCGTCCTCATACGACTCGACGCGCCGGTTCGACGTGCGGCGGCCCTCGCCGGGCTGCTCGTCGCGGTGCCGGTGCTCGTCGTCGTGCTGGGCATCGAAGTCGTCGTACCGGCCTACACCGCAGCGACCGCCACGGTCTGGACCACATGGACCACCATCGGGGGACTCTTGCTGGTCGCGGCCGCCGGCTGCGCGTTCGCCGACGAGGAGGCGGCTCGATACCTCGGCGTGGCGGGCGGTGCCGTCATCGCGGCCGAGGTCGTCACCTGGGTTGCCGTCCGCCTCTACGCCGTCGCGATCACGAACGGCTGGACGATCGCCATCGCCGTCGCGGCCCTGCTCGCGGTCGGCGGCGTCGCCTGTGCGGCGCGTGAGGTCGGGCAGGCCGCCAGGGTGCTCTTCACCGTGGCCGGCGCGATCATGGCGGCCCTGCTCGTGGCGTGGGTCGCGATGGCCGTGTTCGCGTTCGTCGGCGGGCTGGTCGAGAGCATCACCGGCCATCTGGGCCTGGTCGGCACGATACTCACGTCCCTGCTGCTGATCGGCGGGCTCGGCGTGCTGATCGCGCAGTACGCCACGCACCGCTCCCTGGTCAGGTACGTCGAGGGCAACTACCTGATGCCCCCCACGATCACGTTCCACGAGCAGTGGCACTGGGGCCTCTACGCCGTGATCGCCGGCAGCGGCGCAGGGCTCGTCGTTGCGATCGTGGTCGCGTGGTGACAGACGGGTGCCGACCGGCCGTTGCGCGGTAAGTCCGTTGCCTGGGAAGGGGGTTCGGCGTCGACCGGACATCAGGACCACACCGATGGTGGCGAACGTCGGGACGATGACGAGGAGCGCCCGGCCCGTCGATCCGGTGATCAGGTCGAGTACTCGCCGTTCCAGGGGTCGCAGAAGCCGAGGCCGTCGGGGTGGAGCTCGGCCCAGTCGTCTTCGTCCTCGTGCCCGCCGTGTTGCGAGATGACCAACCCGAACAGCACGTCGTCGACGATCAGTTGAAAGGGCCGGATGCCGATGCTCCGGAACTCTCGACGAGGCAGGGCGTCCAACAGCTCCGCCATCCGGGCTTCGGCGCGGGCCAGGACCGAGTCCGGATCGCCGTGCTGTCGCTGCTGTTCGCGCCAGGTTCCCGCGCACCGGATATCGGAGTCGACGTGGTGACCCTCGACGTCGAACCGGTGCAGGACGACGTAAAGGCGTTTGGCGTCCTCCCAGCCTTCGCCGTGGCGATATCCCTCGGGGAAGGCGTAGGTGATCGAGGCGAGGAATTGGCCGTCCGCGAATCGGCCGATCGTGTCGGTCCGGTAGTCCGGCTCATATGCGATGGGGATGATCTCGGGAACGGCGAGGGCGGGACC
>NZ_JBHZAV010000198.1:0-17304 GCF_042754445.1 Embleya sp. NPDC059213 | reverse complement strand
CGTCCGAACGTTCCACGTGTCGAAGCCCGTCGAGTCGTCGGACCACTCCCCCGCCGCCGCCTCGGCCGAGCGCCGCCCCGTCGATCGGCCGCCCGCCCGCCCCGAACACCCCGCCGCCCCCGGCCTACCCGGCCGCACCCGCGACGCCGCCCCCGCCTGCCACACCGCCGCCGCCGACCCAGGCCCCGCCGACCCACGGCACGCCGCCGGCCGAGACGATCCCGGCCGCCCCGGCGGCCCCGGCCAAGCCCGCCGCCGCGCCCACCGAGCCGGCCGCAGCCCCCACCCCCGACACGACCGCCGACCCGACGCCCGCATCGCCGGCCACGCCGACCGCCCCACCGGCACCACCGGCCGCCGGAGCGGCCACCACAACACCGCCGGCCACGCACACCCCCGCGTCCGCGTCCGCCTCCGACGAAACCACCGTCGCCCCGATCACCGACGCCCTCCCGAACAAGTCCCCCGCCGAGCCCCCCACTTCCCCCGACCCCGCTGAGCCCACCCCACCGCCGTCCGCACCCGCACCCGCACCCGCCTCGGACGAAACCACCATCGCCCCCATCCACCAGCCCGCCCAGCCCGAGCCCCCCGCCGAGCCCACCCGCCCCACCCCGGCCGCAGCGACCGCACCCACACCCCCACCCGCGTCGGCGCCCGACGAGACCGCCGGCGCCCCCACCCACCAACCCGCCCACCCCGATCCCCACACCGAGCCCACCCGCCCCAACCCCAACCTGCCCGCCCACGCACAGGCCGCCGCCCCCACCCCACCCGCCGCCGTGCAACCGCCCGTCGTGGAGCGGCCCCCCGGCCAACGCCCCCCGGCCGCCGCCCACGAGGCGAGCGAAGCCCACGAAGCCGCCCCCACCCCCGCCCCCGTGCCACCCTCCTGGGACGGCCCCGACCGAGCCGTGCTCGCACCCCTGGAAGGTGACGACCCGCGCTCCGTCGGCGGCTACCTGCTCCGGGCCCGGCTCGGCTCGGGCGGCATGGGTCGGGTGTACCTCTCCTACACGCCCGGCGGTCGCCCCGTCGCGATCAAGGTGATCCGCGGCGAGTTCGCCGACGACCCGGAGTTCCGCCGCCGCTTCCGCCAGGAGGTGGCCGCCGCCCAGCGCGTCCAGGGCCTGTACACCGCCCCCGTGATCGACACCGACGCGGACGCCGCGCAGCCGTGGTTGGCCACCGCCTACGTGCCGGGCCCCTCCCTGTACGAGGCCGTCTACCGGCACGGTCCGCTGCCCGCGGAGACCGTCCTGGTCCTGCTGGCCGGCGTCGCCGAGGCGCTCCAGTCGGTGCACCAGGCAGGCGTGATCCACCGCGACCTCAAGCCGTCCAACGTGATCCTGGCCGCCGACGGCCCGCGCGTGATCGACTTCGGCATCGCCCGCGCCGCCGACGCCACACCGCTCACCCGGACCGGGATGAGCATCGGGACCCCCGCGTTCATGGCCCCCGAGCAGGCCCGGGGGTTGCCCTCCAAGCCCGCCACCGACGTGTTCGCGCTCGGCTCGCTGGCCACCTACGCGGCCACCGGAATGTCCGCGTTCGGCGAGGGCACGGACAGCTCGGTGCTCTACCGCGTGGTCCACCAGGAACCCGAATTGTCGGCCGTACCAGCGCAGTTGTTGCCGGTCGTGCGTCGCTGCCTGGACAAGGACCCGGACCGCCGCCCGACCCCGCAGGAGGTGATCGAGCTGTGCCGGGTCGCCTCCGAGGGCACCCGGTTGCAGATCGGCGAGGGCTGGTTGCCGCCGACCCTGGTCGCCGAGGTCACCCGCCGGGTCAACGAACAACCGCCCAGGGCGCCCAAGGACCCGGCGGTGGGCCGCCGGCGCAAGCGCCGCGCGCTGATCGCGGCGGTCACCGTACTGGTCCTGGCCGCCGCCGGCGGCGGCCTGGCGCTCGGCCTGCGCGACAAGGACAAGGACGACAAGTCCCCTGCGGCAAAGGCCGATTCACAGACCCAGTCCCAGCCCCAGACCCAGTCCCCGAACGCCCCTGTCGGCGGCGTACCCGCCCCGACGGCCACCCCGAGCGCCAAACGCACCGGCGCCCCGACCACCGACCCCACCGGCACCGGCGCGCCGTCGATCGCGGCCCGCCCCGGCGAGAGCGCCACCGCGATCGCCACCGCCGGCGGCGTGGCCGAGGGCGGCGTGTTGTTCGAGCGGCAGTTGGACGTCCCCAACGGCTACTGCATCGGCCTGGGCTTCAGCACCACGTGGAAGGGCAGTTGCACGCTGAACGACGGCGTCCTGTACTTCTACGCCGACGGCAACTACATCCAGGGCAAGGAGATGGTGCTGCTCGACCCGGGGCAGCCCAGCGACTTCCGGACCTGCCTGGGCGAGACCCGATACGCGAACGACAACCAACTGCCGTTCACCTACCTCAAGGTGGGCTCGGTGATCTGCACCAAGGACACCACCAACGGCCTGGTCGGCACCGTCCGGATCAACGAGATCCCGTCCACCTCGGGCCCCAGCCAGTACTGGAAGATCTCGATGACCGTCTGGCGCGGCCCGCGCGGCTGAGCCGACCACGCCCGAGGCGGCGCCGGGATCCCTCCCGACGCCGCCTCGCGCGCGTGTGCGAAGGCGCGCGTGTGCGGCCACGCAGGGGCTCGCACGAGCCGAGCCCCACCCCTGCCGAACCGGCCCTACTGCTGCCGCCCGCTGGTCACCCGATACGCGTCGAACACGCCCTCGACCCCGCGCACCGCCTTGAGCACGTGCCCCAGGTGCTTGGGGTCGCCCATCTCGAAGGTGAACCGGCTCACCGCGACCCGATCCCGGGTGGTGGCCACCGACGCGGACAGAATGTTCACGTGCTGGTCGGACAACACCCGGGTGATGTCCGACAACAGCCGCGAACGATCCAGCGCCTGCACCTCTATCGCGACCAGGAACACCGAGGACGCGGTCGGCGCCCACTCGACGTCGACGATGCGTTCGGACTGCTGGGACAACGACTCGACGTTGCCGCAGTCCTGCCGGTGCACCGAGACGCCGTTGCCCCGGGTGACGAAGCCGATGATCGGATCGCCCGGCACCGGCGTGCAGCAGCGGGACAGCTTGACCCAGATGTCGTCGACGCCCTTGACCACGACCCCGGGGTTCCCGGTCGAGCGCGGCCGACGGCGGGTCGTGGTCGGCCGGGTGGCCTCGGCCAGATCCTCCGACGCGCCCTCCTCGCCGCCGAGCGACTCGACCAGGCGCTGCACGATCGTCTGCGCCGAGACGTGCCCCTCCCCGATCGCCGCGTACAACGACGAGATGTCCGGGTAGCGCAGCTCGTGCGCGAGGGTGACCAGGGTGTCCCCGCCGCCGGACATCAACCGCTGCAACGGCAGGCCCTGCTTGCGCATGGCCCGGGTCAGGCCCTCCTTGCCCTGCTCGATCGCCTCCTCGCGGCGCTCCTTGGAGAACCACTGGCGGATCTTGTTGCGCGCCCTGGGCGACTTCACGAAGCCGAGCCAGTCGTGGCTCGGCGCCGCGGTCTCGCTCTTGGAGGTGAACACCTCGACCAGGTCGCCGTTGTCCAGCCGGCTCTCCAGCGGGACCAGCCGCCCGTTGACCCGGGCCCCGATCGTGCGGTGGCCGACCTCGGTGTGCACCGCGTAGGCGAAGTCGACCGGGGTCGAGCCGGCCGGCAGCGCTATCACGTCGCCCTTGGGCGTGAAGACGAAGACCTCCTGGCTGGAGAGGTCGAAGCGCAACGATTCCAGGAACTCGCCCGGATCCTCGGTCTCCCGCTGCCAGTCCAGGAGCTGGCGCAGCCAGGCCATGTCGTTGGCCGGGTTCTCGCCCTTGCGCGCGGGCTTGGCGTCGGTCTTCGCCGCACCCTTGGCGCCGACCGCCTCGGCCTTGTACTTCCAGTGCGCGGCGATGCCGTACTCGGCCCGGCGGTGCATGTCGAAGGTGCGGATCTGCAACTCGACCGGCTTGCCCTCGGGGCCGATCACCGTCGTGTGCAGGGACTGGTACATGTTGAACTTGGGCATCGCGATGTAGTCCTTGAACCGCCCCGGCACCGGGTTCCAGCGCGCGTGGATGGTGCCCAGCGCCGCGTAGCAGTCCCGGACCGAGTCAACCAGGACCCGGATGCCCACCAGGTCGTAGATCTCGGTGAACTCGCGACCGCGCACGATCATCTTCTGGTAGACCGAGTAGTAGTGCTTGGGCCGCCCGGTGACCGTGGCCTTGATCCGCGCCGAGCGCAGATCGCCCTGCACCTGATCGGTGACCAGGGCCAGGTATTCGTCCCGCTTGGGTGCCCGCTCGGCGACCAGGCGCACGATCTCGTCGTACATCTTGGGGTAGAGGATGGCGAACGCCAGGTCCTCCAGCTCCCACTTGATCGTGTTCATCCCCAGCCGGTGCGCCAGCGGGGCGTAGATCTCCAGCGTCTCGCGGGCCTTGCGCTCCTGCTTCTCCCGCTTGAGGTAGCGCATCGTGCGCATGTTGTGCAGCCGGTCGGCGAGCTTGATCACCAGGACCCGGGGGTCCTTGGCCATCGCGATGACCATCTTGCGCACGGTCTCGGCCTGCGCCGCCTCGCCGAACTTGACCTTGTCCAGCTTGGTCACGCCGTCCACGAGCATCGCCACGGTGTCGCCGAAATCGCGGCGCAGCGCGTCCAGCCCGTAGTCGGTGTCCTCGACGGTGTCGTGCAGCAGCCCCGCCATCAGCGTCGGCGGGTCCATCCCCAGCTCGGCCAGGATGCTGGCCACCGCGAGCGGGTGGGTGATGTACGGGTCGCCGCTCTTGCGCCGCTGGCCGCGGTGCCAGCGCTCGGCGGTGGTGTACGCCCGCTCGATCTGGCGCAGGTCGGCCTTGGGGTCGTTGACCCGGACCACCCGCAGCAGCGGCTCCAGAACCGGGTTGTAGACGCTGTTGCGCTGCACGCCCAGCCTGGCCAACCGGGCCCGGACCCGGCTGGGGCCGTCCACCCGCAACGAGCGCGAGCGCTCGGTACCGGTGCCGCGCGAGGCGCCGGCGGGGCTCGGTGCCGCCTTGGCCGCCGGTCTGGGTCCCCTGGCCTCGGGCCCGGCCGCGCCGGCGGCGGGTCCGCTGTGGCCGTCGCTGCCTCGGGGACCGTCGGCGCTGTCCTCGGCCGGTGCCCGGTCCGCGCGCGATCCGCCCGATTCGGGGTGGTCCGCCGCGGCGTCCGGTGGTTCGCCCGAGCCCGATCCGGCCGGGCCCGGGTCGGCCGCGGCCGACCGTTCGGCGGGCGCCTGCCCGCCGCCCTCACCCGGTGGCAGCGCAGGCGCCGCGGGCGCCGCGTCGGGCCGGGCCCGGCCGGCGGCCTCGTCGGCTCCTCCGGCGCCCACCGGAGGATGGCCCGAGGGGCCCGGTGTGGCACGTGTGGCGTCGTCCGAGGGAGCCGCGTGTTCGACGGCATCCCCCGAGGACGACGCGACGGGCGCGACCTCGTCCGGCAAGGGAACTCCTCCCACAGATGACGGAACTTCCATCGTACTGACCCACGCCCTCACGACTCGGCCATCCGGAACGGCAGCCACCGCGACGCCGAAGGCCGAAGGCTCCCCACCCGGGGTGCCTCCGGCCTTCGACGACACGCCTTCGGCGGCGTGTCAAACGACGATGAACGACTCCAGCGTGCCTTCCGGCAACACCGGCGCGAGCCGTGCCCGGCCGCCCAGGAAGCCGAGCTCGAGGAGCACCTCGACCCCCACCACCTGCGCGCCGGACCGCCCGATCAGGTCGATCGTGGCCTCGACGGTCCCACCGGTGGCGAGCACGTCGTCGATCACGAGCACCCGGTCACCGGGCTCGAACGCGTCCTGGTGCACCTCCAGGGTGGCCGAACCGTACTCCAGGTCGTAGGACTGCGCGTGGGTCGCGCACGGCAGCTTGCCCGCCTTGCGGACCGGAACGAATCCCGCCTGGGCGCGGTAGGCCACCGGGGCGGCCAGGATGAAGCCTCGGGCCTCGATCCCGACCACCTTGTCCACCCGGTCCCGGCAGCGCTCGGCCAGCGCGTCGACCAGGGCCGCGAACGCGACCGGATCGGCCAGCAGCAGCGAGATGTCCTTGAACACCACGCCCGGCTGCGGCCAGTCCGGCACGTCCCGGATCCGGCTCTCCAGGAGCTTGCGCAGTTCCTCGTCGGCCATCAGCGCTTCCTCTTGCCGCCGGGACGGGTCCGCGCCCGACCGCGCGAGGCGCCCGCCCGCGGCGCACCGCCCTGCGCGGGTACGGTCTCGTCATCGCCCGGTTCGGCCGTCTCGTCCACGTCCGGGTGGCCCTCGGCCTCGTCCGCGGGAATCCCGGAGGCTTCGCCGGCCTTGGCCGCCTTCGCCTCGGACGCCCGACGCTGGGCCACCTTCTTCGCGAGTTGCCGCATCTCCGGCGACCGCTCCTTGAGGTCGGCCAGGATCGGCGTGGCGATGAAGATCGACGAGAACGCACCGGCGGCCAGACCCACGAACAGCGACAGCGCGATGTCCTTGAGCATGCCCGCGCCGAGCAGACCGCCACCGACGAACAGCAGCGACGCCACCGGCAGCAGCGCGACCACCGTGGTGTTGATGGAGCGCACCAGGGTCTGGTTCAGACCCGCGTTGGCCGCCTCGCTGTAGGTGAGCTTGGTCTGCTTGGTGATGTTCTTGGCGTTCTCCTTGACCGTGTCGAACACCACGACGGTGTCGTACAGGGAGTAACCGAGAATCGTCAGCAGACCGATCACCGTGCCCGGCGTCACCTCGAAGCCCACCAGCGCGTACACACCGATGGTGATCACGATGTCGTGGATCAGCGCGACCAGCGCCGCCACGGCCATCCGCCACTCGAAGGCGAAGGTGAGGTAGATCACCACCAGGATCATGAAGATCACCAGGCCCTGCAGGGCCTTCTTGGAGATCTCCTTGCCCCAGCTCGGACCGACCACCTGCGTGTTGACCTTGTCCGGCGCGACCTTGAGGTCCTTGGCGATGGCCGCCGCGACCTGCTTGGTCTTGTCCGCGTCCGACTCGGCGATCTGGATCCGCAGGCCGTCGCCGCCGACCTTCTGCACTATGGCGTCGGTGCCGTCGGTGAACGGCGCCACCGCCTCGCGGGCGTCGTTCTGCGAGGCCGAGGTGTGCTCGATCGTGTAGACCGAGCCGCCCTTGAACTCGATGCCCTGGTGCAGCCCGCGGCCGAGCAGACCGCCGACCGCGAGCAGCAGGATCAGCGCGGAGATCGAGTACCACAACTTCTTGCGGCCGACGAAGTCGAACGAGACGTCGCCGTGGTGCAGCCGGACACCGATGGTCTTGAGGTCACCGAAGCGACTCATCACGCCTCCTTGACGCCGGCAGCGCGCCCACGCGGGCGACGGCTGCGATACGACTGGCGCTGATTGGCACCGAGCGCTTCGGGGTCGAGGCCGGACCACTTGTGGCCGTCCGCGAAGAACTTGCGCTTGGCGAGGATCGTCATGAGCGGCTTGGTGAACAGGAACACCACCACGACGTCGAGCAGCGTGGTCAGGCCGAGGGTGAAGGCGAAGCCCTGGACCTTGCCGACCGAGACGACGTAGAGCACCGCGGCGGCCAGGAACGACACCGCGTCGGACACCAGGATGGTGCGCCGGGCCCGGGGCCACGCCTTCTCCACGGCGGGTCGCAACGTGCGACCCTCGCGGATCTCGTCCCGGATCCGCTCGAAGTACACGATGAACGAGTCCACCGTGATACCGATCGCGGCAATCGCGCCACACACCGCCGGCAGGTTGAGTGCGAAGCCGATACTTCGGCCCAGCAGACACATGATGGCGTAGGTGAGGGCCGCCGAGACCGCCAGACTCGCGATGCTCACCAGGCCGAGGCCCCGGTAGTAGAACAGCGAGTACAGGATGACCAGGACGATGCCGATCGCACCCGCGATCAGACCGCCCTTGAGCTGGTCACCACCCAGCGACGCGGACACCGTGGTCACGTCGCTCTTGGTGAAGGACAGCGGGAGCGCGCCGTACTTGAGCACGTTCTCCAGGTCCTTGGCCGAGCTGCGGGTGAAGTTGCCCGAGATCACGGCGCTGCCGCCGGGGATCTCCGACTTCACCGACGGTGCGGAGACGACCACACCGTCCAGGTCGATCGCGAAGCGGTTGGTCGGGTACTTGCCCGCCGCCAGGTCACCGGTGATCTTGGTGAACTTGTTGGTGCCCGCGTCGGTGAACTTCAGCTCGACTTCCCAGCCGCCGACACTGCCGTTCTGCGGGAGCTGTGCCTTCGAGGAGGCCACGTCGGTGCCGGGGATCAGCACCGGTCCGAGGATGTACTTCTCCTCGCCGTCGCCCTGATCGCGACTGCACGCCACGGTCGGCTTGTCCTCCGGGGCCGGCACCGGGCCGAGGCCGCGGTTCTCCGGGAGGGTGCAGTCCAGGTTGTTGTACTTCGCGCGCAGCTCCGGCGTGATGCCGTTCGCGTCGGCTCCGGCCGGCGGGGTGCTCGCCGGAGGCGTCGCGGGCGGCGTGCTCGCGGGCGGCGACGACGGCGGCGGCGTCGGAGCGCCGGACGCGTCCTTCAGGTTCGGGATGACCCGACCCTGCGGCTTGCCCGACTGGGTCGCGGGCGGCGTGCTCGCGGACGGAGCGCCGGCCGACGGAGCGCCGGTCGGCGGGGTGCTCGCGGGCGGCGTCGACGGCGGGGTCAGCGGCAGCTTGGTACCACCCTGGGGGGTGATCGGCGTGGCCTCCAGAACGGGGCGGAAGAACAGCTTCGCGGTCTGGCCGACCTGCTCCGCCGTCTCCTTCTCGTTCTTGCCCTTGGGGATGCTGATGACGATGTTGCGGTCGCCCTCGGTCTGCACCTCCGCCTCGGACACACCGAACGCGTTGACGCGCTGGCGGATGATCTCCACCGCGGTCTGCATGTTCGACTTGTTGACCGCACCGTTGCGGCCCTGGTCGGCCTTGGCGGTGAGCGTGACACTGGTGCCGCCCGCGAGGTCGATGCCCAGACGTGGGGTCTTGTCCCCGGTCGAGAACATGATCGCGTAGAGCGCGACGATCACGACCCCGATGAAGGCCAGGACCCGTCCCGGGTGCCCTCGGGAACTCGATTTCGGTGCTGCCACCTTCGCCCAATCTCCCTCTCGATGCCGCCGCGGGCGGGCTTGCGCCACGGTCCGTCGGCACGGCACGGCGTCCGGCAGGATGCCGGACGCTGTCGTATCCGGGGTGTCACCCCCGGTCACCTGACTGTATTGCGCTGCGGTGGTCCGGGGACCACCGCATTCACCACGAGCCGAACTAGTCCTGCTTGTCGTCCTTGCGCAACCGGTCGGCTGCCTCGGGCGCCTTGCTCGCGCCCTCGGCCTTGCCGGCATCCACGGTCTTGGTGTCCTCGGCCTCGGCGTCCGCAGCGGCTTCGGGCTTCTTGTCGAGCTTTACGACGTCGTCGCCGGCCTCGGCCTCGGCGTCGTCTTCGTGCTCGTCGTCGGCCTCGTCGTCCTCACCCGAGGACAGGACGGCGGCGATGGCGCTCTTGACGAAGCGGCAGTGCACGTCGGGCGCGACCTCAAGGATGACGGAATCGTCCTCCACCTCGGTGACCGTCGCGTACAGCCCCGCGATGGTGCGGACCTCGGCGCCCGGGACCAGCGAGTTCTGCGTTTCCATGGCCTGTCGCTGGCGTGCCTTCCCGGGCTTGATGATCAGGAAGTAGAACACCACGACGATGATTACTGGCAGGAGGAGGGTAAGCGGGTCCACGGCTTGAAACGATTCCTTCCCAAGGCCGCTCGGCGGCCCGGACGGTGACACTCGGCCGGCCACGGTGCGGCGGCCTCGGCGGAGTCTAGACGGGTACTTACTACAGGAACAACGACTACCGACCGCGTGCGTTCCCGACGCGCACCGGCCTTACTCGGTTGCATCCTTACCGGTCACGGCGCCGTTGTCGAACAACACGCTCTGTTGTGCACCGTGCTGCCCGGGCAGCGCGCCCTGCGGCGGGTTGAGCCCCAGATGCAGCCAGGCCTTCGCGGTGGCCACCCGACCGCGCGGGGTGCGGGCCAGGAAACCGCTGCGGACCAGGAACGGTTCGGCGACCTCCTCGACCGTCTCGGTCTCCTCGCCGACCGCCACGGCCAGGGTGGACAGGCCCACCGGACCTCCGCCGAACAGGGTGGTCAGCGCCTGCAACACGGCCCGGTCCAGCCGATCCAGGCCCAGCGCGTCCACCTCGTAGACGTCCAGCGCACGCGCGGCGATGTCCCGATCGACCTTGCCGTTCGCCCGGACCTGGGCGTAGTCGCGGACCCGGCGCAGCAGCCGGTTGGCGATCCGCGGCGTGCCGCGCGAGCGGCCGGCGATCTCGGCGCCGCCCTCGGCGGACAGTTCGACGTCGAGCAATCTTGCCGAGCGGTTCAGCACCCGTTCGAGTTCGGCGGGCGCGTAGAAGTCCATGTGGCCGGTGAAGCCGAACCGGTCGCGCAGCGGCGGTGGCAACAACCCCGCCCGGGTGGTGGCGCCCACCAGGGTGAACGGCGGCAGGTCGAGCGGGATCGCGGTGGCGCCGGGGCCCTTGCCGACGATGATGTCGACCCGGAAGTCCTCCATCGCCATGTAGAGCATCTCCTCGGCGGGCCGCGACATCCGGTGGATCTCGTCGAGGAAGAGCACCTCGCCCTCGGACAACGAGGACAGGATCGCGGCCAGATCGCCGGCGTGCTGGATCGCCGGGCCGGAGGTGATCCGGATCGGCACCCCCATCTCGGCCGCGATGATCATCGACAGCGTGGTCTTGCCGAGTCCGGGCGGGCCGGACAGGAGCACGTGATCGGCGGTGCCGCCGCGGCCGAGGGCCGCGGTCAGCACCAGGGACAACTGCTCGCGCACCCGCTCCTGGCCGATGAACTCGTCCAGGTTCTTCGGCCGCAGCGCGGCCTCGACGGCCTGGTCCTCGCCGTCCGCCTCGGCGGTCACCAGGCGTTCGCCGTCCTGCGTCATCGTGTTCCGCCCATGGTCGTGTTCGTGCGGCCTGCGTTCATCCTGCCCGACCCGGGCGACACGGTGTCGTCGCGCCGGACCGGGCCCGGGGGTCGCCCCCGGCGGCTCATCGGCGGTTCAGGCCGCGCAGAGCCGCCTTGAGCAACGCGCCGATGTCGGGCGTGGCCGACGCCTCCGCCTCGGCGGTCACCGAGACGACCGCGTCGTCCGCCTCGCGCGTCGCATAGCCCAGGCCGACCAGCGCGGCGTGCAACTGATCCCGCCAACCCGCGCTCACGGGGGCGCCGACGCCGAGCGCGGCGCCCGTGCCGGTGGGTGCGCCGAGCTTGTCCTTCAGGTCCAGGAGCAACTTCTGCGCACCCTTGGGGCCGATCCCGGGCACGGCGGTGAGCGCCTTGGCGTCCTTGCCCGCGACCGCGGCCCGCAGCGCGTCCGGGCTGTAGACCCCGAGCATCGCCAGGGCCAGCTTCGGCCCCACCCCGTTGGCGGTCTGCAACACCTCGAATGTGCGCTTCTCGTCGTCGTCGGCGAAGCCGAACAGGGTGAGCGAGTCCTCCCGCACCACCAGCGACGTGGCCAGTCGGGCCGCCACGCCGACGCGCAGCGTGGCCAGCGTGGTGGGCGTGCACTGCACGGCCAGGCCGACCCCGCCGACCTCGACGACGGCGGTGTCCGGGCCGAGGCCGGCCACCGTTCCGGAGACGAACGCGATCACCCGAGTGCTCCTGCTTGGCTAGTGGTACGGGGGCCGGCGGCCCGAAGGTCGCTCGGGCCGGGTCCGGTCATCGGCGGGTGCCGCGCGGCAGCCGTGCGGTGGGGGTGCGGGCCGCGGCCACCGCCGCGGCGAGCCGGTCGGAGGCGCCGCCGCGCCAGATGTGACAGATCGCCAGCGCGACCGCGTCGGCGGCGTCCGCCGGTTTCGGCGGGCCGTCCAGACGCAGGATACGGGTCACCATCGCACCGATCTGGGCCTTGTCGGCGCGCCCGCTGCCGGTCACCGCGGCCTTGACCTCGCTCGGCGTGTGCAGCGTCACCGGCAGACCGCGCCGCGCGGCACACACGATCGCCACGGCGGACGCCTGCGCGGTGCCCATCACGGTGCTCACGTTGTGCTGGCTGAAGACCCGCTCGACCGCGACGCAGTCCGGTCGGTGCCGGTCCAGCCACTCCTCGATGCCCTGCTCGATGCCCAACAGCCGCGCGTCGATCGACGCCTCGGCGGGCGTGCGCACCACGCCCGCCTCGATCATCCGCAGTGGTTTGCCGACCGCGCCGTCGACGACACCGACGCCGCATCGGGTCAGACCGGGGTCGACCCCCAAGACCCGCATGCCGCGCCCCTCTCGTCCCGCCTGGCATCGCATCGCCCGGGCGGCGGCGGGCCGGCGTGTTGCCGACACTCCGCTCCCGCCCTGCGATCGAGCCGAACCCGCCCGATACGAACATCTGTTCGCCCGACAAACCCTAGTGCAGCCGCGCCGATGCCCTCGGTACCGCCACTCCGTGATCACCCGTTCGAGCGACACGTACGCTTGTCCCGGTCGATAACGCCCCGATGACAGCCCTGTGACGATCGTTCCCCAAGCGGCCCGGTCGCCGCACGGGAGCCCGCACAGGCGACGCTAGGGTCGGTTGGAGACTGCCCCCGCTCGCCGCCCGGAAGGTTTTCATGCCGTCGCCGTCCATGCCGGTCGCCGAGACCCCGCCGGCCGCCGAGAAGGGTGCGATCAGGATGCCGGGGCGCTCCGACAGCGTCCTCGCCGACGGCCTCGCCGACCGCCTGCGCGCCGGTGCCGGCGACTTCGCCCGCCGCGCGCGTGCCTCGTTCCGCCCCGCCCGCACGGCGGTGTTCGGCTATCTGATCGCGCGCGCGATCAACCTCGTGGTGCTCGGCGTGATGGCGTTGGCGGCCGGCAAGCCGTTCTGGTCCATGGTCGGCTCGTGGGACGGCGTCTGGTTCCGCGACATCGCGGACTTCGGCTACGTCGACAAGATCCCGGTCTCGCCGGCCGGCAAGCCGTACTGGACCAACGTCGAGTTCTTCCCCGGCTACCCCTGGGCGGTCCGCCTCGTCGGCGACCTCACCGGCCTGTCCGCGCTCAACGCCGGCATGGTCGTCACCGTCTCGTCCGGCGCGGTCGCGGCCTGGGGGCTGTACGCGCTCGGGCGCGAACTCACCGGCAACCACCGGGTGGCCACCCTGTTCGCGCTCCTGTGGGGCGTCGCGCCGGGCTCGATGGTGCTCACCATGGTCTACTCCGAGGCGCTGTTCGTGGCCTTCGCGTCCTGGGGCCTGCTGGCCGTGGTGCGCCGCCGGTGGACCCTGGCCTGCGTGTTGTGCCTGTTCGCCGGCCTGACCCGGAACACCGCGTTCGGCCTGGTCGCGGCGCTGGGCGTGGCCGCCCTGGCGATCGTGCTGGAGCGGCGCGAGGACGGCACCCGGGTCGGCCTGCTGGCGCCGCAGTCCCGCCGCCCGGTGCTCGCCACCCTGATCTCGCCGCTGGCCTGCGTGGGCTTCATCGCCTGGGTGGGCTGGCTGGCCGGGCGGCCCGACGGCTGGGTCTGGATCCAGGACAAGGCGTTCAACCTGCGCTTCGACGGGGGCATAAGCACCGTCCAGTGGATGGCCAAGTACCTCACCCACCTGGGCCGACCGATCTACGTGGTCTGCACGTTCGTGATCATCCTGTCCGTGGCACTGATGATCTGGTCCTTTCGGGACCGCCGAATCCCGCTGCCGGTGCACATCTACGGCGGCGTGGTGATGTTCCTGGCGCTGACCACGAGCAACGGCTGGTTCTTCCACTCCAAGCCGCGCTTCATGTTGCCCGCCTTCACCATCGCGCTGCCGCTGGCCCGGCTGATGGCCAAGTGGCCGCGCGGACTGGTGATCTCGGTGCTGGTCGCCGGAGCGGCGTTCGCCGGGTGGTACGTGAGCTTCCTGCTGTACGTGATAAACACCAACCCGTAGCGCCCCCGAGGGGACCGGTAACGCGCGAGGGGCCGGCGGCAGTTGCCGCCGGCCCCCTCGACGAGCGCGCTATTCGCCGTTGATGCTTTCCATGATCTCGTCCGAGACGTCGAAGTTCGCCCAGACGTCCTGGACGTCGTCGCTGTCCTCCAGCGCCTCGATCAGCCGGAAGATCTTGCGCGCGCCCTCTTCGTCCAGCTCGACCGAGACGCTGGGGATGAAGTTGGCGTCGGCCGAGTCGTAGTCGATCCCGGCGTCCACGAGCGCGGTCCGCACGCCGACCATGTCGGTCGCCTCGCTGACCACCTCGTAGGTCTCGCCGAGGTCGTTGACCTCCTCGGCACCGGCGTCGAGCACCGCGCCCAGCACGTCGTCCTCGCTCAGGTCGTTCTTCGGCACGATCACGACACCCTTGCGGGTGAACATGTACGACACCGAGCCGGGGTCGGCCATCGAGCCGCCGTTGCGCGTCATCGCGACCCGCACGTCCGACGCCGCGCGGTTGCGGTTGTCGGTGAGGCACTCGATCAGCACCGCGACACCGTTCGGTCCGTACCCCTCGTACGTGATCGACTGGTAGTCGGCGCCGCCGGCCTCCGCACCGGAGCCGCGCTTGACCGCGCGGTCGATGTTGTCGTTCGGGACCGAGGACTTCTTGGCCTTCTGAATGGCGTCATAGAGCGTCGGGTTGCCGGCGATGTCACCGCCGCCGGTGCGCGCCGCCACCTCGACGTTCTTGATCAGCTTGGCGAAGAGCTTTCCGCGCCTGGCGTCGATGACGGCCTTTTTGTGCTTGGTGGTCGCCCACTTCGAGTGGCCGGACATCCGCCTCTACTCCTTCGGGTCGCGGGTGCACTGCACGGGCCTGTACAGGCTGGAAGATCCTACCGGCGCGCGAGCTCAGAGCGTGGCACGGACCATGTCCACGAAGTACGCGTGCACCCGCCGATCGGGGGTGAGCTCGGGGTGGAAGGACGTCGCGAGCAGGTTTCCCTGGCGCACCGCGACGATGCGGTCCGCGTACGGCTCGGCGGTCAGTCGGGCGAGCACCTCGACCTCCGCGCCGACCGACTCGACCCACGGGGCGCGGATGAACACGCCGTGCATGGGGTCGCCGCCGGTCAGTCCCTCGAACGGGACGTCCGCCTCGAACGAGTCGTTCTGTCGGCCGAACGCGTTGCGCCGCACGATCATGTCGATCCCGCCGACCGTCTCCTGGTCCTCGCGGCCGTCCAGGATCTTGTCGGCGAGCATGATCATGCCCGCGCACGAGCCGTAGACCGGCATGCCGCCCGCGACCCGCTCGCGCAGCGCCGGGAACAGCCCGAAGGACACCGCGAGCTTGGACATCGTGGTCGACTCGCCGCCGGGTATGACCAGCGCGTCGAGTTCGGCGAACTCCTCGACCTTGCGCACCGGGCGTGCGATCGCGTCGAGTTCGGCCAGCGCGATGGCGTGCTCGCGAACGTCGCCCTGGAGGGCGAGGACACCGATGATGGGGGTGGTGGACACGTCAACCTCGTCCGGTCGTAGGTACCGAGCCGGGCCCGAACGCGATCGCGTCCGGGCCCGGCTCACAGCTTTTCGAGTGTTCGAGTGCTTCGAAGTCCTCGACGGGGCGGGGACTACCAGCCGCGGCCGGCGTAGCGCTGCTCGGCCGGGAGGGTGTCGATGTTGATGCCGACCATCGCCTCGCCCAGGCCGCGCGAGACCTTGGCGATCACGTCCGGGTCGTCGAAGTGCAGGGTCGCGTCCACGATCGCCTTGGCCCGCTTGGCCGGGTCGCCGGACTTGAAGATGCCCGAGCCGACGAACACACCCTCGGCGCCGAGCTGCATCATCATCGACGCGTCGGCCGGGGTGGCGATGCCGCCCGCGGTGAACAGCACGACGGGCAGCTTGCCGGCCTCGGCGACCTCCTTGACCAGCGCGTACGGCGCCTGGAGGTTCTTCGCGGCGACGAACAGCTCGTCCTCGTCCAGCACCGAGAGCTGCTTGATGTCCTTGAGGATGGTGCGCATGTGGCGGGTGGCCTCGACCACGTTGCCGGTGCCGGCCTCACCCTTGGAGCGGATCATCGCCGCGCCCTCGGTGATCCGGCGCAGCGCCTCGCCGAGGTTGGTCGCGCCACACACGAAGGGGGTGGTGAACTTCCACTTGTTGATGTGGTTCGACTCGTCGGCCGGGGTCAGCACCTCGGACTCGTCGATGTAGTCCACGCCGAGCGACTGCAGCACCTGGGCCTCGGCGAAGTGGCCGATCCGGGCCTTGGCCATCACCGGGATGGACACGGCGCCGATGATGCCGTCGATCATGTCCGGGTCGGACATGCGCGCGACGCCGCCGTCCTTGCGGATGTCGGCGGGCACGCGCTCGAGCGCCATGACGGCGACCGCGCCCGCGTCCTCGGCGATCTTGGCCTGCTCGGCGTTGACGACGTCCATGATCACGCCGCCCTTGAGCTGCTCGGCCATGCCGCGCTTGACCAGGTCGGTGCCGGTCTGGGGGCTTGCGGGGGTGGTGGACACGGATGACCTCACACGGGTGCGAACGACGACGGTTGGCTCCATCGTACGGGTGAGGTGGATCCTAATGTCATGCCACCCCGGCGAATTACCCGGGCCAATCTGTCCACGGTGGCCTTTGCGTGGCTCCCGTCAGGACCCACCGGGCTGCAAAGTGCGCGGCTCCTCGTCGTCCATCTCGAAGGTGACCGGGTACGGGGCATGGCCCGCCAACCGCAGATAGCGCACCAACCGGTGTCGGCGCACCGCGCGGGCGCCGCGGACCGCGTCGTTGTGAAAGCGCCGGGCCATCGGCACGCGCCGTACCGCGGTCTGCAGTTCGGTGACCAGTTCCGCGCCGCCGGGTCGGGCCCGCAGGTCCTCCGCCTGGGCGGGGTCCTCGAACAGGAACCGCAACGCGCGGGTCAGGTCGCTCTCCGCCACCTCGCGCTCGTCCTCGGCCGCGTTCCGCGCCTCGTGCGCGGCACCGGCCAACACGAGCGAGGAGGCCGGATCGAGCAATCCGGAGGTGGCGATCTCCTGCGCGACCGCCGACCGCCGCAACAACTGCGCGTCCAACGCGGCCCGACTCGAATCCACCCGCGCATGCAGCCGATCCAGCCGCCCGGCGGTCCAACTCAAATACACACCAACCGCAAGCACCGCGAGCAGGACCCAGATGACAGTCATCACCCGGCGACCCTAATACCCCCCACCCCAGCCAACCTTCGAGCCCAACCCGACCCGCCCAAACGACCCGACCAACGCCCGACCCCACCAGCCCGCCCGACGCCCGAGACCACCGTCCAGCCCAACCAACCCAGCCCGCCCGACGCCCGAGACCACCCTGGACGCGACCAACCC
>NZ_JBHZAV010000197.1:0-17352 GCF_042754445.1 Embleya sp. NPDC059213 | reverse complement strand
ATGCCCAGGATGCGCAGTTCGGCGCCGACGGCTTCGCGGGTGGTCGTCTCGGGGAGTCCGCTGGGGTGGGTGGCGTCGAGGAGGCTGTCGGCGAGGGGGAGTTGGCCGTCGCCGACCGTGCGGGTGCGGCGGTGGAGTTCGGGGAGTCGCAGAAGCAGGTCGCGGCGGGTGAGGCGGCCGTCGTGAATGTTGTCATGAACACGTAGAGCTGCGACCCCTCGTCCCCCCAACGGATGTAAAGGGACCGGCCCGCCTACGGACGTCCCCTCCGGGTCCGCTCGGCGAGTTGTCGCCTCCCTCGGAGGGTGGGTCCGATGTTCAATCGTTCTGCGGCCGGCTCCAGGCGCGCAGGGTTCGGGCGACGTCGCTGAGGGAGTGCTTGCGTTCGCGGATGTCGCGGGTCAACTGGACCCAGCCGCCGGGAGGGACGGTGAGCGGTTCGTCGGAGCCGGCCATGTAGCGGTCGGCACAGGCGCAGCCGACGACGGCGTTGAAGTCGGCGAAGGGCTCCAGGACGATCATGGAGTGGACGAACGTCGCGGCGCGCGCGGCGGTCTCCTCGTAGTACAGCTCGCCGCGAAAGCGTTCGTAGCGGTGGCGCTCGACGCAGAACGCGAACGATCCCCAGTCGGTGAGCGGCAGGTTCACCGGGGTGTTCGCGGTCTGGATGTCCAGGACCCATCCGGCGTCCACGCGCAGGATCAACGCTGCCCCTCGGGGAAGGCGTCCTCGAACTCGGCCAGGTGCTCGGTGACGAACGTGGCGGCGCCGGTCACGAAGTTGCGGCGGGCGGCCTCGGACACGCTCAGATCGTGCACATGCGCCTTCACCGACTTGCCCCCCAGCCGCGCGGCCTCGCGCACGGCGGCCAGTTCCTCGTCCGTGTACTCGATGTTCAAAGCTGGCATGCCCGACAAGGTACCAGGCGGGTACCACCGACGGTACCGGGCCGGTACCAAAACCACGGACACCCCTGGGAGCCGTCGTCGTCGGCCGACGGGCCCGGGCGCGGCCGCGCCTCCCGGGTGTTGTCGGTCGGGCGGGTCCCACACAGCGGCGCTTGAGGCCTACGAAACACCCCGACCCGGCGCGTCATTTGAGTCGGGGCCCGCCGCTCCGTATCTGGCCGACGGCCGTTCCAGTTCCTCGAATCGCCACTGCAGCAGGTCGACGCATGCGTGGAGACCCGGCGTCGGCAAGCCGGCACTCTCGCGCATCAACATAACCGCCTGGATCTTGCACCCCGAGGCGATCAGGCGATCCACTTCGGTTTGCACATCCCGCGAGAGCCGGTTCCACAACGCGTTTCCCATACCGTCATTCAACAGCGGCACCCCGACAAGGCGCATGGAGGTTTTGGTTCCAATGTCACCGACGAAGCCGACATCAACGCCGGAGCAAACACCTGGAATCGGATGAACCGCTCTTTCGGATCAGTTCTCAGCCGAGCCAATCCAGGACGGCGGAGTGTCCCGCCTCGCGCGCGATCGCGCTGATGACGCTGGAGTCCTCGTCCTGGGCACGGTGCCGGACAGGCGGCGGGACCGGACTACCCGGCCAACACCGTTGGGCGCCCGACTCGGCGAGCGCGACGCGGAACCGAAGGTCGCCGCAGACCCACAGGGCGCCGACCCCGTCCGTCATCCCCCGCCACACGTCGGCGGGGACGAGGGCGACATAGCTGCGCGCGACCGATCCGTCCGGGGCCAGGAGCAGGACGCGCCGAGGTCCCCCTTGCGACTCCAATATGGCCTGCCGGTCCAACGGAAGCACCGCGCGAGCGGCGGATTCCTCCTCCGGCGAGATCTCCTCGACCCGGACCGGCCGCACCTGCCAGGGATGCTCCTGCAGCGTCTCGACCAGCGCGACCGTCCATTCCTCGGTGCGCGCGGCAAGCTTGCGCGTTTTCGGCACCACCGCGAGGACGGGGATCGGCAGCCCACCGAGAAACACCACTGTTGACACGATACCCGTCTGCCCCAGCAGGTCACGAGCGAGGAACGCCAGTACCGCGGCGGCCACCAGCACGATCACCGCCGCGTTCGCCGTCCGCGCCCACCGCCTCGCCTGCGGCCCGGAGCGGCGAAGCCGCTCCACGTACGACCGGCCGCCCGAGGTGTCGATGGCCCGCCCCGGGGAGACCTCGTAACCGAACTTCCTTGCCAATCGCGCATGTTGCTGCACCATGGAAACCTCGGGTACGCGTCCGGGAGCCCGACGAGAACACCTCGTCGGCTTACGACCAGAGGCGTCAAGGTGTACCGCCCCGGACCTCCCCCACACCGGATGACCCGCCCCCTCGCCGCGCCCAGGAACGCCGCCGTCAACAACCACCCCGTCGGACAATTCGTCGCGAACTGCCGCCGCCCGTTGGAGTCCCGCAAGAACCCCGCGCCCCGGGCGCAGCGGTGGGAACGCCTGGCCGCGATCGGCCCCGACCGGAACCCCATGGGGCGCAGCGATCCCGCGCTGCGGTGGTCCCTGGACTGGCAACGCATACTCGCGACGGTGCGACTGCACACCGAAAGCGGCGGAAGCCTCGACGAACTCGTACCCGGACGCACCATCGGCGGCGAGGGCGTCGGAGCATGGCTGGAATGGCAACGACGCTGCGGAGCAGGCCTGACACCGGCGCAGCGGGAGGCGTTGGCCGGGGTGGGCATGCGCGTGGCCGTCGGGGAGCGGTCGGTGGTGGTGCGGGCCGTGGATCGGTGGGTGCCCACCCTGGCCGCAGGCGGCGTTCCGCGAGCGGGAGGGGCATCTGTAGCCTCGCACTCAGCGTGACTGCGCCAACCCCGGGGGAGGGTACGAGCAACATGGAACGCGCACTTCATCCGACCGCCCACATCCAGGCGGCGGACGGACCGGCCCAAGCCGGGCCCCACCGGCCCACCACCCCCGGGCGGCGGCGAGCCGGATCCCGGATTACCCAAGCCGCAACCCGGCACACCACCCTCGCCACCGCCGTCGGGCCCCGAGAAGACCGGGGCGCCGGACTTCCGAGTGGCCCCCGAACATCTGCGCGCCACCGGCGCCGCCCAGGACCGCGTCCTGGCCGAGCTGGGTGCCGGGGCACGCACCGCCGTGCCCGCGACTCAGACCGCCGCAGGCGGCCTCCCCGGTTGGCGCACCGCCGAACGCCTCGCCGAAATCGTCACCACCTGGGATCGACAGGTCGCGGCCCTCGAACGCAGACTCGGCGAATCCGCCACCGGGCTGCGCGGGACCGCCGACGAGTACACCCGCACCGAGACCAACGTCGAACGATCGATGGGCGGTTGAGTCGTGCTCACCCTCAGTCAGGTGCGGGACGCGAACGTCGACCTGCTCACCGAGGCAACCGGCGCCTGGGAGACCGTCCGCGCCAAACTCCAGGGCCTGGCCGAACGCCATCAGGTGGAAAGTCGCCCACTCCCCCGGCCTCACCGGCTGGAGCGGCACCGTCGCCGATTCCGCCCGGACCCGCTTCGCCGAGACCCAACGCCAACTCGGTCTCGCCGCCGCCCAGGCCGCCGCCCTGTCCCGCGCGATCTCCGACGCCCACACGGCCTTCAAGAACGCCAGGACCCTGCTGGGCACCGTCCTGGACGAGATTGCCCGCACCCCGGAGTTCACCGCCCGCGAGGACGGCGGCGTCGACTGGCGCATGCCCGACGAGGTCGCCCGGGCCCTGTCCGTGAGCGGCGACGGCTGGGCCGCCGCGCAGATCAACGTCGACTACACCAAACGCGCCCAGGACTTCGCCTGGCGCGTCGGCCAGGCCCTGGCCCAGGCCACCCAGGCCGACAACGACGCCCAATGGGACATCCATCAGGACGTCAGCGCCCGCGACGACTCCTTCAACCCGCACAGCACCCTGGGCCGCGACGGCAACGGCGCCGAGATACTCACCACCTTCCAGACCATGGACGACCCCCACGGCACCACCAAATGGCCAGGTGGCATCGTCGGCTTCTTCACCGACCAACAGGAGATAACCCGCACGGAAGTCGAACTCCTGGACCGGCTCGGATGGTTGGCCCAGAAAGACTTCGCCGACATCAAAAAGGAGGCGTTCGCCGAGGCCGAGAAACGGTTCACCTCCAACGACAAGAACGACGACCACCAGGACGCCTTCCGCCACACCTACTGGAACGCCCTGCTCACCCAGAGGTTCGGCGTGGACTGGGCCGCCAAGTACACCACCGTCCACGAAGGACTACCGAACAACCCCGGCCACCGGGAGGCCATGGACCTGTACAACAACGGCCTCGGCCGCTGCATCGCCCAGGAACAACGCCTCCCCCGCCGAACTCGCCGACCACATCGACCGGGCCGTCCGCGAAGGCCGGGCCGTCGTGGTGGACCGCAACCACGAACTCGTCTACAGCGATCAGGACTGCGGGCCCCTGCAACCCCGCCGGATCTGCGCCTCGTTCGTCACCACCGGCGACCCCGAAGACGCCCACGCCCTGGTCTTCAAGGTCGGCACCCACCACCGGGAACTGGTCTCCGGCACACCGTGCGCGGCCCTGGACACCCACGACACCGAGGCCACCCACCTCGTCGTCCGCCGCGTCTCCACATCCCAGGACCTCGCCACCGGTTCGCCTACTTCACCTACGATTCGGCCACCGCAACCGTCGACATCGACCCCGACAAGAGCCGACTCCCCCACGGCCTCACCCACCGACGGCAACCGATTCAGCTTCACCTGGACCGCGTGAGCCACCGGGGGTGAATGCCCTCGAGTCGCTCCGGCCCATCGTGGCCGAGACGGCACACTTCGTAGCACTGGCTCTTCCGCCGCCTGGTCGACGGGACGCCGGAGAAGTACCAGGCCTGGGCAAAGAGGCACTACCGCACTCCGGTGGACCTGGACGCAGTCACCGATGTGTACGAGCTGCGGCCTCTCACGCCGGAGCTGGTCGCCGCCTTGAACCCCGCCGTGACGTGGGAGCAGGTCGGTGACGCCATCACGTCGATCGGCTACCGGGCCTTGATCGGAAACGGGGCCCTCGGCGGGCCGCCCTGCCCGCGTTTCCCGGCGGCCGAGCCGCTATCGGAACTGCTCCACAGGCGTGCGCCGGCCGGCCCGGAAGTCGATCAGGGCGACACTGATGTCGAGCGCCGAACCGAAGAAGAGAACCGACCGGTCGGCCGCCACGAGGATCGTCCCACCGCCCCGCACGCGGTGCACGACAGCCACCGCATCGTCTCCGGGCAGCAGCACGTGAGCGATATCGGCGTCCGGAGCGATGCGGCGGTACAGCGCCTCGCCGAACTCGAGGAGGCGCCGCTGCTCCGGCGTGGGCGGCAAGGCGTCCTCAGTCTTCTTCGCGCTCGCTTCCCTCATCTCGTTGCCCCGTCCCCGTCGTGGACCGCCGCGAGCTCCGCGATCAGGTCCGCGTCGCGCATCCCGGGCAGGGCATACCCCTCGGCCTCGTCCCACGAGACGTAGAGGTCGTCCATGTGCACGCGCCACTCGGCATCCGGCACGGCCCGGCGCAAGTCCGTCACGCAATCCAGCACATGGGCGATCACCGGCATCAGACGACCGGGATCGAGCGGCATCTTGGTGGCCCCGGCGACGATCTCCTCCGGCCCGGCCGCACGCCGGTCGTGCAGGTACAGGCTTTCCTCGTCGTCGTACGGAAACGACGCCGTGTGCGCGGCGACGACGCGCGCGACCAAGGCCGACTCGGCTTCGGTCAGCGGTGCCGCGCGGTGCGCGCTGTAGTAGAGAGAGACGCTCATGACGGAAGCGTATGACGGGGGTGTGACAGCGCCGGCCAAGCGCCGGGACGACCCCCCCCGGGCCGACGAACAACCCTTCCCTGCCCGTGACTACGCCGTCGGCGCTGCCATGGTTCCCGTCCCGGTACAGCGAGTCCAGGACCCACTCGACCTCGGACTCGCCCGTGGCGGGTTCGGCCTCGCGGGCCGCTTCGAAGGCGGCCGCAGGACCACCTCGTCCCACGCATCGGGATCCGCGTACCGGTGGACCGGGTGTACCGGCACGACGTGGGGTCGGCGCGCCAGACCACGTCGGGCGCGAACGCGGCGCCGGGGCACGGCGAGCACGGCCTCGCGCGCCCACGGGACGGGGAAGGCGGCAACGCGGTCCCGGGCGCGGGGTGAACGCCGGCCGGCGCTCGACCCCCAGGAGGCCGTGTGGTCCTCGGGCTCACTGCTTCGGGACACCGCCGGCTCCGGCGTACAGGTCACCGAGGTAGTAGTCCTTGGCGGCGTCGCGCTTGGGCATGTCCGGGCTCACCCGGTCGAGGGCGTGGAATTCGCCGGTCCTGAGCGCGAAGTCGCGCGACACTTCGGTGAAGGAGATGGTGGGCATCCGGCTACCTTCTTTCCTGCCGGCCGGTGAGCCGCCGCTCAGCGAGCAGCAGCAGCCGGTCCATGACGAGCCCGATCGCCCCGATGGCGATGAGCTGGACGAAGATGGTGGGCAGGTCGTAGTAGGGCTGCGCCTGCTGCATGCGGAAGCCCAGTCCGCTCTGCGCGGCGATCAACTCGGCGGCGACGACGGTGTAGACGGCGATCAGCTTGCGCCACTGGTCCGCGTCGAAGTGGTCGACCGACCATTACTCGCTGTACCGACGCTGTACCTCGGGTAGCCGCGTTCCAGCAGCGGGCGGGCCGGCACCGGGCTCGCGTCGCCCGAGTTCGTCGCGGGCGCCGCCGTTGCGTTCCGGGTTGACAAGGAGCCCGTGCCGGAAGGGGTACTGGCCCGTGAACAGCGACGCGCGGGCCGGCGTGCAGATGGCCGTGGGCGTGTAGAAGCGGTCGAATCGGGTGCCGTCGGCGGCGAGCGAGTCGAGCGCCGGGGTGTCGACCACCGGGTTGCCGTAGCAGCCCAGCGTGTCGGCCCGGTGTTGATCGGTCATCAGGAACAGGACGTTGCGAACTGGCATACGACGATCGCGCCTTCTGCTGGGAGCGGCGGCACCGGGCCGGGATCGTGGCGGAATCGGGGCGCGACGATGCCGCCGAGGACGGCGAGTGGAGGGTGGGCGGCCGGGCCCGGCCGATCGGGTACGGCGCAGGGCGGCGCGTCGTTCGGGGGTGGCCCGGTCGGCGAGGTATGCGATGCCCAGGCGGCGACCGTGGGGATGCAGACCTCGATCTCGTGGGTGTGCACGATCACGGAGCGCAGCGCGGCCGGGAACGGCGAGCCGCCCGGCCGCGGCGGTGGTGAGGCGGTCGACAAGATCGGACTTGCCCGGCCGACCGGGCCCACGGAGCTTCACCCGGTGACTACGTGACGTACCGTCAGGACGCAGCGCAGGTTTTGTCCGGCGGATCATGCAGCTCATCCTCTAAGGTGCTGTTCACCCGCACTGTGGCGATGCCATTGCGCATGTCATCGTTTCGGCCCTGGAGGTCAACACATGGGGGACTCCATAGGTGGTGCCGATGGCGTGCACGGTGAGAGCCGTGCCGGGTTGTTCGTCGGCCGCGTTCGTGAATCGCAGCGGCTTGACGAGTGCGCGGACAAGGCGCGACGCGGTGAGTCGTGGCTCGCTGTCGTCGAGGGCGAGGCCGGCATCGGGAAGACCGCTCTCCTGCGCCGGTTCAGCGCCGACTTGGCGGGCTTCACACTCCTGTGGGCCACCGGTGACCCGTCGGAGAGCGACCTGCCGGGCGGCATCGTCGGGCAGTTGGTGCGCCGCCTGGACCCGGAACTCGTGAAGCGGTTCCCCCTGCTCACGCAGGATACGAGTGGCGCGCCCGCGCATGCCGTCGGTGGGCAGTTGCTGCTCCTGCTGGGCGCGCTACAGGAGGACATGGGCCCGGTGGCGGTGGTGGTGGACGACCTCCAGTGGGCGGACACCCTGTCGGTGCAGACACTGGGGTTCGTCGTACGCCGGCTGTGGGCGGACCGGGTCCTGACGGTCCTGGCCACCCGCCCCGACGCCGAGGGCTCGGCCGGGGTGCCGGACCGGCTGGTGCGGTCGTCGGACCGCGCTGTGCGGATCGCGTTGGACGGGCTCGACGACGGCGATGTGGCCCGGCTGGCACGCGGGCTGATCGAGACGCGGTTGGCTCCGGCCCTGGTCCGGCGGCTGCACGCCTACACCCGCGGGCACCCCCTCTACCTCCGCACGGTGTTGGCCGAGGTTCCCGTCGACACGCTCCGCGACGAGGCGTTCGAGCGGTGGCCGGTGCCCCGCTCGCTCCAGGTCGGGATCCGCGCCCAGGTCGACCGCCTCCCCCGCGAATCCGTGGAGTTGCTGGAGGCGATGGCGGTGCTGGACACGCGGGTTCCGCTCGCGACAGCCGCCCGACTCGCCGCACTCGAGGACCCGGCCCGCGCACTCGGCCCCGTGCTGGCGGTCGGACTCGCGCAGTGGTGGCCGGCCGAACCGCAGAGCCCCGTCGCTGTGTTCCACGCCCTGCAACGCGACGCCGTGTACGACGCGATGGGCCCTGAGCGTCGCCGCGCGCTGCACGCGGGTGCCGCGGCCCTGGTCGGTACGGCTGCGGCGTGGACGCACCGGGTCGCGGCGGCGACCGGCGCGGATCCGCAGCTCGCCGACGAGCTCGAGCAGTCCGCGACGCGCGAGGCGTCGAGCGGCCGCAACGCCTTGGCGGCGACGCGCCTGCTGTGGGCGTCCGCGCTGTCCGAGCATCGGGACGACCGCGAACGGCGGCTGTTGACCGCCTGCGCCCAGTCGCTCCTCACCATGCAGCCGGTCACCGCCGCCAAACTGCGGCCCCAGGTCGAGGACTGCACGCCGGGGCCGCTGCGCAGTTGCGTGCTGGGCGTCATGGACATGACGGCCGGTCGGTTCCCGTCCGGCGAGGCACTGCTGAACAAGGCCTGGCGGTCGGCTCTCGCCGAGCCGGGTGCCGAATGGGTGGCGGTGCTCGCAGGCACGTTCCTGGCCAACATCATGCTCCGCAACGGCCGCGGCGCCGAGACGGTGGAGATCGCCCGGCGGACCCTGACGATCGGCGATCTCGACCCCGCCACGACGGACTTCACCCGCGCCGTCCTGGCGACGGGCCGGCTCTGGGACCGCGGGCCACGCGCGGCCCTGCGGGATGTCGCGCACCTGCCCGCGGCGAGCTCCACGGTGCCGGACCATCAGCTCGACACGCTGGCCACGCGCGGCGTCCTGCGCCTGTTTCTGGGGGAACTCGCCTCGGCCCGGGCCGATCTGGCGACCGTCGCAAGGCGCGACCGACAAGGTGCCGGGTCGAAGCTCGGTTCCCTGACGCTCTCGCTCATGTCGGTGGTGGACTATCTCGACGGCGACTGGAACGCCGGAGAATCCGCGGCGGACCGCGCGCTGGCGATCGCGGCCGCCCAGGACCAGCGGATCGGCGACGCGGCGGCGCGGTTCGCCGCGGTGTGCGTGCAGGCCGGCCGCGGGCAGTGGGACGCGGCCGAGGGACACGTCGAGCTCCTGTCCCAGCTCACCCAGGCCCTCGGCTCCCCCGTAGAGACCGTGTACTCGTCGCTGGCGGCGGCAACGCTGGCCCAGGCACAGGCCGACCACCCGGCCATGCTGCGCGCGCTCGAACCGCTGCTCGACCGGGCGTCCCGCACCGAAGGCGACGGGATCCGGCTTCGGTTCAAGCCCTTCTGGCTGTGGCAGCAGTCCCTGCTGGTCGAGGCGTTGACCGGCACCGGACAACTCGCAGCCGCAGCGCGGGCGCTCCGCGACCTCCACGAGGGCTACGACGGCACCGGCTATCTCGGGGTCGTCGTGGCCAGACTCGCGGGTGTCCTCGCCGAAGCCGAGGGCCGGCCGCGCGACGCCCTGGCGATCTACGAGCAGGCGGTGGGCTCCTCTGCCGCTGCGGAGGTGCACGCGGATGCCGCCGCCGACAGCGCGCCGCTCTACCGCGCGATGCTCGAGCAGGCATACGGACGAACCCTGTCGGCCACCGGATCCGCGCCCCGCCGCGAGGCCGCGAAGTGGCTCACGACGGCGCACGGTCGTTTCGGCGCACTGCGGGCGGACCCGTTCCTGCGCCGCTGCGCCGCGGACCTGTCGGCTGTCGGACTCGGCGCCCCCGCCGAGGGTCCCGACCGGCGGCCGGTCCTGACCGAACGGGAGCTGTCGGTGGCGCATCTCATCGCGGGGGGTCGGACCAATCAAGAGGCCGCGGCGGAGCTATACGTGAGCCACAAGACCATCGAGTACCACCTGTCCAACATCTACACCAAGCTCGGCATCTCCTCGCGCAGGCAGCTCGGCGAGGCTTTGGGCGCCCGCCGGGCATAGGCGCGGCCCCGCGAACTAGGGTCCGCCCCTAGGGTCCCCCAGGGAGGCTGATGCTTGGCTGAAGCGGTGACGATACCGCTGTGGGTAGGTTCCCGTGCCCGGCCCGCCCCGTTCACCGGACGGCACGGCGAACTCGCCGCTGTCGCGACCCTGTTGGCCGGGGTCCGGGACGGGCGCAGTTGCACGCTCGTGCTGGCCGGCGAGCCCGGCGTCGGCAAAACGCGGCTGCTGGACCGGGTGGCCGAGACCGCCGGGGACCTGCGCGTCGTCAGGACCGCCGGGGTCGAGTCGGAGGCCCGCCTCGGCTTCGCGTCCCTGTACCGGCTGCTCCGTCCTCTGCTGACCGGCCTCGACGCGCTCCCTGCTCCGCAACGCGAGGCACTCCGCTCGGCGTTCGGCCTGTTCGCCGGTCCGCCGGCCGACCGGTACCTCGTCGGCATGGCCTGCCTCACGCTGCTGGCCGGGGCGGCATTGGAGCAGCCGCTGCTGTGCCTGGTCGACGACCTGCAGTGGCTGGACCGCGAGTCGTCCGACGCGCTCGCGTTCGCCGCACGCCGCCTGCACGCCGACGCCATCGGCCTGATCCTGGCCGGCCGCGACGAGCCCGCAGGCCCCGGACCATTCGACGGCATCGCCGCCCTCCGGCTCGACGGACTGCCGGGAGCCGACGCCGGGACCCTGCTCAGAGCGGCTGTCCCGGGGCGCCTCGCCCCGGCGATGGCTGCCCGGATCGTCGCCGACACCGGCGGCAACCCGCTGGCCCTGATCGAGATCGCCGGCACCCTGGCACCCGAGCATCTGGCGGGCACGACGCCGCTGCACGCGCCGCTCCCGGTGGGCGCACGCCTCGAATCGCACTTCTCGCACCGTATCGGCGCCCTGCCCGCCGAGACCCGGGCGCTCCTGCTCCTCCTCTCCGCCGCCCCGTCCGAGGACTCGCTGCTGCTGTGGCGCGCGGCCGGTGTCCTCGGCATCCCCGCCACTGCCGCGGACGCCGCGGTCTCCGCCGGCATCCTCACTCCCGACGACCCCACCGGGTTCCGGCACCCCCTGATCCGCTCCGCGGTCTACCGAGGCGCGGACGCCGCGGATCGGCGCCGCGTGCACGAGACGCTCGCCGCGCTCAGCGATCCGGCCCGCGACCCGGTCCGCCGGGCCTGGCACCGGGCAGAGGCGACGATCGGGCTGGACGACGAGGTGGCTGCGGAGTTGGCAGCCGCCGCGGAGCGAGTCCGGGTCCGCGGCGGGTACGCGGAGCAGGCGGCGCTCCTCTCGCGGGCCGCGCAACTGTCCGCGGACGGTCGGCCCGCGCGCCTGATCGAGGCGGCGCGCGCGTATCTCGTCGCCGGGGATCCGGACGCGGCGCAGGCCATTCTCGACCGGGCCATGCCGCTTCTCGGCCCCGGCGACCCGGTTCTGCACGCGCGCGCGGTGCGGGCCGGCGCAACCATCGATCTGTGCTTCGCACGCATCGCCGGCGTCCCACCCCTCCTCTTGGACGCGGCCCGCTCGATCGCCGACGCCGAGCCGGCGCTGGCCCGAAAGATGTTGTTCGAAGGCATGCATGCGATTCTGCTCGGCAACCACAGCTCCCTCGCACCTCGGGACTTCGGTGGCGCCGTACTGGGCTCACCGGCGATGCGGCCGGAGCCCTCGACCGCCGAAGACCTCCTGCTCAAGGGGTTCGCCGTACGTGTGCACGTCGGCCACCCGGCGTCCGTCCCGATCCTGCGCCGAGCGTTGCACGTCCTGTGCGAGGGACCCGACATCGTCGAAGACGGCCTGCCGCTCGCCGTGCTCGCCGGCTACGCCGCAGACGAACTGTGGGACGACGCGGGCGGATACGCGGCGAACAGGCGGCTCGAAGAACACGAACGCGGCAGCGGCGCGCTCAGTGCGTTGTGGACGACGCTGCTGGTGCGGTCCACGTGGGAGCAACGTGCCGGCCGCTTCGCCGCCGCGGCGGCCTGTATCGACGAGTCCGAGGAACTTGCCGCGCTCGTCGGGCTGCCGCAGGTGGGCCCCGCCCACCGGATCGACCTGCTGGCCTGGAGCGGCCGTGAGGCGGAGACCCGGGCCGCCGCCGACGTGATCACGCGGCACTGGGTGGCCGAGAAGGACCACGACGCGTTCGGCGACTGGGCCCGCAACTGCCTCACCGTGCTGGAGATCGGTCATGGACGGTACGCCGAGGCACTGGCGTTGGCGCGGATCACCTTCGCGAAGGACAACTGCAGCACGGCGGCCCGGGTGGCGCACGACGTCGTCGAGGCCGGCGTGCGCTGTGGCGACCATCGCGCCGCGAAGGACGCGTTGACCCGTCTGGAAGAGCGCGCAACGGCAGCGGGCACCCCCTGGGCGCTGGGTCTGCTGGCCCGCTGCCGCGCGCTGATGGCCGACGACGACCACGCCGAGGCGCTGTACCTCGAATCCGTTGAGCTGCTCGGCCGGACGAGGGTGGCGACCGAACTGGCGCGGTCGCGTCTGCTGTACGGCGAGTGGCTGCGTCGGTGCAGGCGGCGCGGCGAGGCACGTGTCGAACTGCGCACGGCGTACGAGATGTTCGCGGGGATGGGTGCGGCGGGGTTCGCCGAGCGTGCCCGCGTCGAACTGCTGGCCACCGGTGAGCACGCCAGGAAGCGGGATTCCCGGGGCGGGCTCGGGCTGACCCCGCAGGAGCGCCGGGTTGCGGAGCTGGCGGCCGGCGGAACCACCAACACCGAGATCGCCGCCCGGTTGTTCATCACGACGTCGACCGTCGAGTACCACCTCAACAAGGTCTTCCGCAGGCTCGGCATCACCTCGCGACGACAGCTCAAGTCCGTCCTCGACGACGGGGCCGCGGACGCATGAGGAGCCCGGACGCGGCGATCCGCGGCACGCCGGCGGGCCGGGGATCGCCGCGGGACCCGGATCGTGGGCGAGGTCACGGGCCGCTGTTCAGGAAGGCCAGCAGGATGCCGGTGAGTTCGGCGGGGTGCTCCTCGTAGATCCAGTGGCCGGAGTCGCCGATGACCTTGCCGGTGACGTTCGTCGCGTATCGGCTCGCCTGTTTCTCCAAAGTGTCGTCCAGGCTGTGGTCGGCGCCGATGGCCAGCACGGGCATGGTGAGCGGAGTCTTGACGTACTCGGCGTTGTCCGCGATGTCCTGCGGGAAGGCGCGGAACCACGCCAGGCTGCCGTTGAGGCGGTCGCGGTCCTTCAGGTAGCGGGCGAACACGGCGACCTCGTGCGCGGTGACCGACCCTTTGCGGAACTCCAGTTGGTCGATGAAGCGGTCGGTCCAGGTCCGTTCACGGCCGCGGATCATGGCTTCGGGCAGGCCGTTGGCGACGCTGAAGAACCCGAAGTTCCACACGCCCGGGCCGTCGGCGGTCAGCGCGGGGAACTGATATACGCCCAGGTCGGGGATGGGTGCCTCGCTGAGCACGAGCTTGGTGACGTCGGTGGGGTGAGCCGCGGCGTAGGCGTACGCGACCATGGTGCCGATGTCGTGGCCGACGATCCGCACGTCCTGGTCGCGCCCGAGTGCGACCAACAGGCGGTGGATGTCGTCGGCCATGGTCTTCTTGTCGTAACCGGTCGCCGGGGCGTCGCTCTTGCCGGCGCCGCGCAGGTCGGGGGCGATGACGGTGTAGTGCCGGGCGAGGGCCGGCAGGATGTCGTGCCACTCGTACCAGGTCTGCGGGTAGCCGTGGATCAGTACCAGGGTCGGGCCCTGGCCACCGATGACGTAGTTGAGGTCGACCGCGCCGAGTTCGGCTTTGCGCTCGCCGAAGCCGACAGGTATGTGTTCTCTCGCGGATGCGGCGGCCGCGGGTGCGGGCTCGGCGGCACCCACGGTGACCGCCGCGGCGAAGACGGTGGTGGCGACGACGGCCGCGAGCATCGGTCGGCGGATGAGGGCATGCGTGAGCTTCACGTGTGCTCCGGTGGGATGGAAGGACGGTGGTCGCCTGGACGTGGATGCGTCACAAAGTGGTGACGAGACCACCGTCGATGGTGAAGTCGGCCCCGGTGATGTTCGCCGCGCGGTCACCGGCCAGATAAACGACCAGGTCGGCGACTTCCTCCGGCCGGGTAAAGCGGCCGGTGGCGGCGACGGCTGCGGCCTGCCTGGCCACGTCGTCGGCGGTGCCGCCCGCTGCCTGGGCCACGGTGGCCGCGACGCCGGATCGGCCGATCCACAGCGCGGTGGCGACCGGGCCGGGGCTGACGGTGTTCACGCGGATACCGCGCGGGCCGATCTCCTTCGACAGCGCTTTGCAGAAGTTGGACAGTGCCGCCTTGGCCGCCCCGTAGTCGATGACCAACGGGTCGGGCAAAAAGGCGTTGACGGAGCTGACGGTGACGATGCTTCCGGCGCCCCGGTCGAGGAGGATCGGCAGGGCCGCCCGCGTCGCGCGGACCGCCGCCAGGAAGTTGACGGTCAGCGTCGCGTCCCAGTCGTCGTCGGTCACGGTGAGGAAGCCCCCGGTGCGCGGCCGGACCGCGCCGACGTTGTTGACCAGGATGTCCAGCCCGCCGAACGCGGCGGTGGCCGAGGCGATCAGTTCGGCGGGTCCCGCCGGTTCGGCCAGGTCGACCGCCACCGCGACGACCCGGCCGTCGGCGGTGAGTTGCTCGAGTTCGGCGGTGACTTCGCGGGATCCGGCCACCACCCGCGCGCCTTCGTCGACCAAGGCGCGCGTGACGGCCAGTCCGATGCCGCGGCCGGCGCCGGTCACGACCGCCGTCCTGCCGGCGATTCCGAGTTCCATGTCGTGCTCCTTCCGCGGGGGACGCCCGGCTACAGGGAGTGCGAACGCAGCCAGGCCAGTGCCGTGTCGGCGACTTCGCGCCAGCCGCTGTCTATGGTCAGGGAGTGACCCTTGTCGGGGAAGTCGGTGATGTCGGTGACGGCTTGCGAGTGCCGGTACTGCTTGAGCGTCGCACGGGTGACAGACTCCGGGACGGTGTGGTCCTTGCCGCCGGTCATCAGCAGCAGGGGTCCGCGATGGGCGTTACCGGTGGCGACCTCGGCCGGCGAGTGGGGGTTGAAGTTGGCGGCCGCGGCCTCGAACAGGGGCTTGCCGGGCGCCGGAATCGCCCAGCGCTCGAACAGCACGTCGGACTCCTCGGCGGACACGGCGTTACCGAACGCGAAGCGGAACTGTGCGGCGGTGAGAGAGACCGCGCGGTGCCGGTTCGCCGGGTTCTTGAACACCGGCAGGGTGGACCGCAGTGCCGACAGCGGCAGCGGAAGGACTCCCTTGATCTGGGCGGCGTCGACGGCGACGGCCGCGGCGGCCAGGTCCTGCCCGAGGAGCTTCTGGGCGATCATGCCGCCGAAGGAGTGGCCGACCAGGATCGGCGGCCGGTCCAGTCCGCGGATGATGCCGGCGTAGTGCTCGACGACGTCGTCGATGCCGCGGTCGGCGATGCTCTCCGGGTTCGCGCGTGCCTCGGCCACGGTGTCGGGGTCGCCGGGCCAGCCGGGCGCGGCCGGCGCGTAGCCCTCGGCGCGGAACAGTTCGGTCCAGGCGTCCCAGGACGAGGCGTGCAGCCACAGGCCGTGGATGAACAGGACCGGTGTGGGGGTCGTCATCGAGGATTCTCCGTTCTCGGGTGCGGAAGAGGCGGGGCCGGCGGCCGGGTCACGGGCGGGTGCCGAACGGGCCGAGTATCCCGGCGTCGATCCGGAAGGACTCGACCAAGGTGCCGGCGTTGTCCAGCGTGAACACGTCCGCGGCGGCCAGGACTCCGGTGTACTTCGCGACGACCGGCGCGGCGGCGGCCGCCGCGACCGCGTCCAGGTAGGTCTTGAAGACCGCCCAGGAGTTGCCGGCCGGGCCGTACTTCGCGAAGTACGGGGCCGGATCCAGGTTCATCGCGGCCCGCGTGGAGGCTTCCAGGTCGGCCATGTAGGCCAGCTGGAGTTCTCCGTCGGCGCGTACCCCGAGCCGGCCGAGGTGGCCGCCGACCAGCGTCCGCCACGGGTAGGCCATCGCGATGTGCTGCGCGCGCAGCCAGGCCGGGATGTCCTGGGAGACGGCGAGGTGCTTGAACGGCACCCAGCCCGGATACAGGACGTCGACCACCATCAGTGTCCGGTGGGACGGGGCGTGGATGAAGATGTTGTCCGGTGAATGGTTCGGACCGTGGTAGGTCAGTTCCAGGCGCTCGCCGCCCACCTGGAGCGTGTACCGGTCCTCGAACGTGACGGTCGGGGCGGGGCGGTTGGGGTCCTTCGCGCGGAGCAGGAAGCGCCGGCATTCGCTGTGCCCGATGCGGACCACGTCCTTGCCGAGGATCGACGAGGCTCCGGCGTGGTCGGCGTGGGAATGCGAGTAGACCAGGTGGGTGACCTTGGCCGGACGGTCGTTGGCCCGGGTGACGTCGGAGATCGCCCGCAGCAGGTTGTGGCCGATGGTCGGCGGCGCGTCGACCAGGACGACGCCTTCCCGCGTGCTGAGGAACATGGCCTGGTAGTTGCCGTCCGTGACCCAGTACAGGTGTCCGTCGATACGGCCGACGAAGTAGCCCGCGCTGTTGAGCGCGGGACCCTGCGCGGCGGCCGGCACGGGTGCGAAGTCGGGGAGGTCGATCGAGGGTGCGGCCTGCGCCGTACCTGCGAGCGTGCCGGTGGCGAGAACCGCGGCGGGGATCGCCGCCGCGGCGCTCGCCGTGCGCAGGAACGTCCGGCGGTCCGCCAGGGGCGGCCCGGGTTTCGCGGTCATGGTCTGGCCTTTCGGGATCGGTCTGGCGCCCGGGTCGATCGGGTGGATCGGGTGGATCGGGCCCAGGACACCACCCGGCCGGCCACGCTCGCACCGTGGAAAGACCCCAGTCCGTTGTCCGACGGGGCTGCCGCGGGGCTGGGGCTTCTCCCCGGGCGGGAGGAACTCCCGCCTCGCCCTCGCCGCCGCGGCGTCCATGGTGCGCGGCCCCGCGCCGTGTCCGATACGCGGACTTCCGAACCGGCAAAGGAGGCTACGGCAGGGTCGGCGTCCTGAAGATCGGTACGTCGCCGCTGTCCTGGCCCCTTCGGGGAGCGGCGGGGAAGTCGGCCGAAGCCCCCGGCGCCGTGCGGCGCCGGGGGCTGTACGCGGGGACCCGGCTTATGGGGAGGGAGTGAGTT
>NZ_JBHZAV010000196.1:0-17366 GCF_042754445.1 Embleya sp. NPDC059213 | reverse complement strand
GGGTGTACCACGTGGTCGGGTCCTCGCCGGACAGCGGCGAGACCACCGCTCGTCCCAGGTCGCCGCTGACCGCCGTCAGCGCGGCCAACCTGGTCGCCACGGCGCGGATGTCGGCCACCGTCTTGTCGCGGAACTCCTTGGCGTTCTGTACCCCGCCGGTCAGTTCGCCGGTGCGCTGGTCGGCCTCCTCGGCCGCGGTGCGGGGGCGGCCCACCACCACGGTCACCCGGGCGCCCGGCTTGGCGAACGCGGCGTCGCAGGCCACGTGGAACGCGCTGCCGCGCACCGGTGCCGGGCCCAGCGGGGTGAACGCCCGGGTCAGGTCCACCGCCTGCGCGTCGGCGACCGCCTTGTCCGGAACCAGGCCGGTTCGCAGGGTCAGGTCCAGGTGGGCGGGGGCGTCCAGGGCCAGCGGCGCGGTGAGGTCGTCGGGGTCGTCCAACGGAAAATAGTCCACGCCCGGCTTCGGCACGGCCGTGCCCGCGGTGAACGTGTCGGCGGCGGTCGGCGGCACGGTGACGCCGAACCGTACGGTGTGGCCCTGGTGTGCGGCCGCGACGACGACCGGGGTGTCGGGCTTCGCGGCGAGGTTCTCCTTGCCGCCCGCCGTGGTGTCCACGACGTGCAGGGTCGCCGCGTCCGGCGCCGCGGTGCCGTGCGCGGCGTGGATGGTCACCGTCGTGTCGGCACCGGTCGGCGGACCCGCGAACAGCGCCAGGCGGGCGTGCGAACCGACCGTCGCGAGCCGCAGGTGCGCCAACTCCGGTGCCACGAAGCCCGGCCGCCCGCTCAGTTGCGAATCCAACCGGGCCCGGAGCCAATACGACTCGGTGCCCGAGACGGTGGTGGCCACCGCCGTCGCACACGGCGCGACCAGACGCACCGTGCCGGAGCGGGTCAGGCCCAGAGTCCCGTCCCGGGACGCGTCGTCGCCGGCGCCCCAGGGCGCGAACGGCCGCCAGGCCGTGCCGTCCCACCACGTCCAGGTGATCCGCAGCGCGGCCGAGGCCGGCCGGCGCAACGCGATGGTGATCTCCACCGTCGCCCGCCCGGCGAACGCCAATAGCGTCTCGTGCGCGAGGTACAACTCCCGTACGGCGGGCCGCAGTCCGGTGAACAGCGTGACCGGGCGGCGGGCCGGCACGTCGGCCGAGTGGTCGGCGGCGGCGTCCGCGCCCGGGTCCAGGCTCCACACCTCGACCAGCGGCGCGCCCGCCAGCGCCACCGTCTCGCGGGTCTCGAAGATCAGCGGCGCGTCCTGTCCGGGCACGGTGGCACCCAGCCGCGACCCGGCGCTCACCCGGGCCCCGCTCACCCCGGGCAGCGCCTGCAACAACACGGTGCCGGCGGCGCCCTGCGCGGGCAGCAGCGACACCCCCACCAGGTCGAGCAGCGCGGCCAGTTGCCGATCCGGCAGCGCGGCCAGCCGCTCCTCCAACGCGGCCAGCAGCGCGCCGAGCCCGTGCGCCACGCCCATCGACGGTCCGCCCGGGGTGGGATGCCAGTCGGGCACCCACCCGGTACGCGCGGCCAACAACGCGGCGACCACCTCGGCCCTACTGCGCGGCGCGCTCACGTGGCCGCCCCCTCGTGCAGATGGAACGGATAGACCAGGTTGTAGAAGGTGTTGGTGGCCCGGATCCGGTAGTCGATGCGCACGTCGAGCCGACCGGCCGCACGATCGGCCACCGACACGTCCACGCCCAGCACGTCGATCCGCGGCTCCCACGCGGTCAAACCCTGTTCCACCCGCAGTCGCACCAGTGCGGCGGTGGCCGCGGTGACCGGCTCGAACAACATGTCCTCCAGTCCGGCCCCGAAGTCGGGCCGCATCACCCGCTCGCCGCGCCGGGTGCCCAGGATGAGCAGCACCGACTGCCGGACCTTCTCCGGCCCCGCCGCCTGGGCCGCCTCACCCAGCGGGTCCAGCCGGGCCGGCGCGGCCCAGCCCCGCCCCAGCACCGCGGCATCGTCGGGCGTACGCCCCACCGGGTCGGGGGTCGCCGGAGCGGTCGGTTCGGCCACCGTCAACCTCCGATCAACACGGTCGGCACACCCGCCACCACCGGCGCGCCGCAGCCCGCCAGGTCGCCCTGGCGCAGCGCGCCGCGCCCCCCGACGAGCACCGTCGCGGAGCCCTTGGTGAACGGCGACGGCGGGTGCACGGCGGGTGGTGGGAACGCGCACGCGTGCATGTCGCCCTGCACGGCGGCGGGCAGTCCGCCGATCAGCACGGTGGGCACGCCGGGTCCCGTGACCAGGCCGGGGTGACCGGTGGGGTCGGTGACACGCGCTGCTGCGGGCACGGGCGGCCTCCTTGGGGGTGATCGGACAGGGGCAACGGCGAACGGGAACAGGTCAGTTGATCTTCACGATGGCGCCCTGGATGCTGCACGTCGCGGCGGCCTGGATGTCCGCGCGGGTCGCGTTCGCGGACAGACCGTTGCCCGCCTTGACGCTCACGTCCAGGCCGCTCACCTCCACCGAGCGGGTGCCCGAGACGGTCACCGCGCCGGACGTGCTCAGCGAGATCTTCGCGGCGCCGCCGGCCACGGCCAGGGTGATCCCGTCGACGGCGAGCTCGATCGAGTGCCCCAGCGCGTGGGTCAACGTGATCGACTGCACGAGGTCGTCGATGACCACCTCGTGGCCCACCGGCGTGCGGATGGCCCGCTTGGTGACCGAGTCGGTGGGCAGGTCCACCGGGGGACGCGAGGTCATCGTCCACAACCCCCCGAGCACGTACGGCTCGCGCACGTCGCCGCCGCGGAACGCGACCAACACCTCGTCGTCCGGTTGCGGCATGAACCACACCCCCGAGCCGGAGCCGGCCACCGTGGCGCACACCCGCGCCCAGGGCTCGACACCCGGCAACCACGCGTACTTGACCTGCACCCGGCCGGCCCCGGTCAGGTCCAGGTTGTCCACCACCGTGGCGGGCGCCACGCCGGTCACCCGCGGGCTGTCGGACTCGTGGATGTCGTCGAGGGCGTCGAAGAGCGGTTCGAACATGCGGTCCTCCCAGGAATCGAGCGATACACGGCAACGGGTCGAGGCGGGCGGGCGGTTGTTCACGAATTGGGCGCCGGCAGCGACAACAACCCGCCCTGGACCCGGACCGCGCCCTGGGACGCGGGCGGGATGCCGCCGAACCAGATCTCCTTGCGCAGGTCGAACGAGGTGCGATAGCCGCCGCCGTCGAGGGTGTGCTGCGCCGAAACCACCCGCCACAGGCCGCCGAACGTCTCCCCGACGCCCTCGATCCGCAACACCCGTCCGGCGGTGATCCGCGGATCGCCGACGCACGTCCCACTCGCGGTGACGCGCCGGTTCAACCTCGGCAGCAGCTTGGACACGATCAGCCGCGGCGCGGTGGCGATGGTCACCGGCTCGTCGACCAGGAGCACCTCGCGGGCGGGCCGTGCGTCCGCCGCCCCCGGAGCGTCGCCGGGCGGCTGCGCGAATCCCGGTGTCACCGCGATCGCGAGCGCCTGACGATCCCAGTCGTAGCCGACCGAGACGGTCAGTTCGAGCCCGATCTCCGGTCGCCACACCCGCACCGACACCCTCGCGACCTGGCCCACCGTACTGATCCGCGGGGTGAACTCCATCAGCGAACGCCCGTAGCGCAAGGTCACGTCGGAGGAGAGGTTCCCTGCGGGCGACATCAACCGAAGCACGAAGCCTGCCGGTTCCGCGTCGTGGTCGACGATCAACTCCCACGCGTTCTCCACCGCGATCTTCTTCAGGAAGTCGAGCGTGGTCTCGGAGTGTTGGCGGCGCACCACCCGTTGGCGCATGCTCGGGTCCTCGATGGTGGCCACCACGTCCACCACACCCAGCGCCGCGGACAGGAACGCGCCCAGCGGGTCGAGCAGCGGCACCATGCCGTGTTCGACCGCGAGCAGCGGCGCGACCACCAGGTCCGGCAGCGGAATCACCCCGAGCTTGGGCACCGGTACGCCGAACCAGCGTGCCGGCGAGGCGGCGGCGAGTCGGGTCCGCCGGTCCTGCGCGACCACCCGCAACATCGGCATGCCGTCGGAGGGGAAACTCGCCTCGGTGCCCACGACTTCGCCCACGAACAGCCGGCTCGGCTCGTCCGGCGCGTAGCCGAGCGCGATGCTCACCTCGGTGTCCAGCCGGAACAGCGGGTCGTCCAGCCAGCGCAACCCCTCGTTGGCGAGCGACACCTCCAGCCGATCGGCGTCGCCCATGCCGGTCTGGCAGACCACGCCGGTGACCGAGCCGCGCAACGCCGCCGGCGCCGGCCGGCCGGCGAAGCGCAGCCGCATCTCCGGGGCGTACTGCGGGAACGCGCTCATGCGGGCACCTCCCTGGGCGGCGCGTCGAAGACTTCGTTCGTGGCCGGGTCCCGATACGGCAGGCGGGGCAACTGAAGTGTCGCGCCGACCGGCAACACCCGCGGATCGTCCAGGCCGTTGTGCAGCGCGATCGGCCGCCACGCGGACGCCGAGCCGTACTCGCGCCAGGCGATCGACTGCACACTCTCCCCGGCGACCACGGTGTGTGCCTTGGTGTAGTCCGAGGTCTGCCGCTTGACCTCCTTGGCCTCCATGTCCACATTGCGGAACTCGCTGAAGGAGACCGTCAGTCGGGCCCGCACCGGGGTGCCGTCCGGCTTGAACATGACGAACTTCTGTACGACCCGGGTCAGCACGCACGTGAAGGTCAGGCCGGCCCACGCGAACACCAGCGGCGGCGGCGCGTGCAACGTGGGATCGATGTCCATCAGATCCACGATCCGCCGGACCAGGATCCGGACGTCGCTGCCCGCGCCCGCCTGGTCGTTCGCCTCCAGCGAGTCGAGGAACAGCTCCATCTCCAGCGTCTGCGCGTTGCCGTGCACGAACTGCACGATCGGCGCGGACAGCCCCGGCACCGGGAGTTGGGCGTAGGTGGTGTCCCGGTTGATCGTGTAGTCCTCCGGATTGAACAACACCCGGGTACGGGCCCCGGTGACGCTGTTGGTGATCGTCGCGCGTTCCATCACGGTCATCGGCTCCACCCCCGACGTTCCCGGCGGGCCAGCACCCGACGGTCGATCTCCCGGACCACCCCGTCCACCAGGCGCGGCAGATCGGCCGAGGTGAGCGCGGGCGCCGGCGCGCCGGGGCCGTACGCCTGATCGCCCCGCGCGCGCACCGACGGGTCGGCCGGCGCGGGCTGCCGCTCGGCCGGGGTCGGGGTCGGCGCCGGGCGGCCGGGCAGCGCCAACGTCAAGCCACCGCGCGGGCCGCGGCTCCGGCCGGGCGGGGCGGCCGGCCCACCCGCACGCGGGGTCGCGCCGGGCCGGCCCGGTTCCTCGATCCGCCGACCGTGGTCGACGCCGTGCTCGTACAACTCGCGGGTCACCCGCGCCCGTTCGGCCACCGCACGACCGGGCCCCGCGAACGCGGTCCGCAACACCGGCGCGGGCAACCGACCCGATCCGGCGGCCGGCGCGCCGAACGACCCGCCCGGCTGCGGGCCGCCGAGCGCGACCATGCGTGGCACGCTCACCCGCACGTCCAGTCGCACGTGTGCGCAGCGCCGGATGTCCGGAGCGGCCCCGGGCGTCGGACGCGGTGCGCGCCCGAGGGCCGGACGCGGCGGCAGGTGCAACACCAGGCCGACCCCGGGCGACCAGGGCTCCACCCGGCCGGCGGCCCGATGACCGGCGATGCCCTCGGCCCGGGACCGGACGCCGGCGAGCATCGCCGCCGAGGCGGATCGGACCGGCCATCCGGCCGATGGTGCGGGTGCTGCCGTGACGATCACGGTCTTCTCCTTTCGCGGTAGGTATCTCGCGGTGCGGGTCTCGTGGTGTGCGGTTGTCGGGTGTGCGGTACTCGGCTCGGTGCCCGGTGCTCGGTGCCCGGTGCTCGGTGTGCGGTGCTCGGTGTGCGGTCCTCGCCTCGAAGTCGGCGGTCGGTGCCCGGTATTCGCCCCGGCGACCGATGTGCCGTCCTCGGGAATCGCCACGCCCGGTGCGCCCGGCGCTAGTTCGCCTCGTTGAGGCGTTGGTTGATGGCCGACACCCGCTCCACCCACCGACGGCGCTCGCCGTGGTCGAGGCCCATCAGCTCGGCATGCGACCAGTGCAGGTGGTAGGCGACGAAGGCGATCTCCTCCCTCAGCCGATCGACCGGATATCCACGGATCCCCCCAGGCGCTCGTGGCCCGGACGGACCTCCTCACCGCAGTTCGGGCAGGACCCGGGTGCCGAACGGACCGGCTCGTCCGCGGTGTTGATCCGGTTGTAGAGCTCCTGGAGATGCGCCAGGTCGGCGGCGAACAGGGTCTCGATGGTGCGCGGCGTCACCGTCTCCACGCCACCCACCCGGATGACCACCCGGCTGAGCAGAATCACCGACAGGTAGGCCGGATTGCGCTGCACGCGCGGGTCGGCCAGCGGCAGGATCTCGTCGGCGGCGGTGGCCAATCGCATCGTGCCGTCGCGATGCAGCGCGCCGTCCTCGCCGAGCAGCCCGATCGGCAGGGTGAAATCGTGTTCGATCTGCAGCATCGTCACTGGACTCGCACCAGACCCTCGTGGACCAGTTCGAGGGCCTCGATCGCGATGTCGTCGGACTCGGCGGTCAGCGGCGGCGCGGTGTACTTGGTCGGCCAGGCCCGGACGAAGTTCCACCGCGCGGTCACCACCCCGCGCCGATCCAACAACAACACCGCGCCGTTGCGCCGCAGGATGTCGCCCTCGACGATCTGCTGATGCCACTCGTACAACTCGGTGTCGGTGGTCATGCCCCACTTGAGCATGATGTTCGCGTACTTCGCCTGACCGGGGAACTTGTACGGGGTGATGTTCCACCCGCCCTCGCGGTGCTCGATCACGTCCACCGTCGCGTCGAGGCCGGTCACCTCGTGGAACCCGACCCGGATGATGCCGTCGAGTTCGACCTTGAAGTTGAAGTTGACAAAGGGATCCTGGATATCGCCCGTGCTCACGGCGTCCTCCGCTGCCTGTCCGTTGCCGATCCTGGGTGCCCGCGAACGGGCCCGCCCGCGGTCTGGTGCGCGCCGCCGCGCGCGGCCGGCCCGCTACTGTTCGCTCACCTCCGCGCCGCCGTCCCAGATGCCGATCCGGACCACGATGAACTCCGCCGGATAGACCGGCTGTACGCCGACCTCGATGTAGAGCAACCCGAGTTTGCGGGTGCCGGGCGGATTCAACGCCTCGTCGATGCGGACGAAGAAGGCGTCCTTGGCCTTGGCGCCGAACAGCGCGCCGTCCCGCCAGACCCGGGTGAGGAATTCGGTGAGGGTGTGCCGGAGCCGGCCCCACAACTCCAGGTCGTTCGGCTCGAACACGGCGCCGCGCAGCCCGAGTTGGATCGACTCCTCCAGGAACAGGAACAACCGCCGCACGTTGATGTACTGCCAGTTGCGGTCGCCCGTCGTGGTCCGCGCGCCCCACACCACCGGCGACCCGCGTCCGGGCAGGATCCGCAGCGCGTTCACGCCGTCCGGGTTGAGCAGGCCCTGATCCGCGTCGCCGAGCCGGCGTTCCAACCCGAGCGCACCCGCGATGCCGACATTGGCCGGGGCCTTGTGCACCCCGCGGGTCGCGTCGGTGTGCGCGTAGATCCCGGCGATGTGCCCGGACGGCGGCTGGAGCACCACCGCCGCCTTCGACGGGTCGCGGAGCTGGATCCACGGGTAGTACAACGCCGCGAAGCCCTTGTCCAACGCGCCGGTGAGCTGCGCGCGTTGCGCCTTGACGGTGACCACGTCGACGCCGGGCGCACTGTCCAGGATCGCGAAGCGGTCGTGGAGCGACTCGCAGTGCTCGACGATCGCCCGCTGCGCGCCGATGTCGGTACAACCCGGGGCCAGGACCAGCGAGATCTCGTCGATCGGCCGCAACAGCCGCAGATGCTCGTCGATCCGCCCGGCGACATCCGCCCAGGACGTCGCCGGGGCGTCGGCGACCGCACCCGCCAACACGTACGTCCCGGCCTTGGGCCGCGGATCGCCCGCCGGCGTCGGGGCGTTCGCCGGAATCACGATCCGCAGGTAGTTCGCGGGCACCGCCGGGCCGCCCCACCAGCGCGGATGCGAGGCCGTCGTGGACAGGTTCGGGTAGGTGGCCACGCTGCCGTCGCGGTCGGTGACGGTGAGGTCGAACTCGGCCGTGGCCACCCGGGTGGGCCCGGTCAGCTTGTAGGTCTTGGTGAGCGGCCTGCGCAGGGTGATCGCGTCGTTGGTGACCGCGGCGACGATCCCCCACTCGGTGCTGGTGCCGTCGCCGATCCGCACCGACGAGCCGACCGGTACCAGCGGGCGCAGCGCGACACCGGCCGGCACGGTGAACCGCAACACCGTGTCGCCGGCGACCGGATCGGCCGAGGTCACCGTGCCGCCGACGAAGTCGATCGTGCCGGACAGACCCTCGTCGAGCACGATCGTGTCCGGCGCCTGCACCGACTTCACCCGCAGCGTCCGGGTCTCCGCGCCCTTGGCCACCGACACCCGTTCACCGGCGGCCAGACCGTCGACCGCGTTCACCGTGAGCACCCGCCGGGTGGCGTCCACGGCGGTGATGTTCGCCGTCCCGCGCACCACCGGCAGATCCGTCCCGGCGCCCGCCGCGGTCAACGCGGCGGCCAACGCGCTCGAATCCACGATCCGCACCGAACCACCCGCGCCGTCCGGGCCGTCCACCAGCGCCACCGCGCGAGCCACCGCCGGTGCGCCCGTCGCGCGACCCGGCAGATCGGCACCTGCGGGTGCGGCGGTGCCCACCCGCAGCACGAAGCACTGGGTGCCGCCGTTGCGGAAGAACCCGTCCACCGCGAGCGGCAGATAGTAGGGCACTTCGCCGCCGTCCACCGGCGGCCCGAACAGCGCGGTGAACGCGTCCGGGCTGGTCACCAGGGTGGGTTCGGCGATCGGCCCCTGTGCGCTGATGCCGATGAACGCCGCGACACTGGTCGACACGCCCTGGATGGGCGCGGCGGGCTCGGTCTCTTCGATGTAGACGCCGGGGTACGAGACCTGCACGGCCATGGCGGGTGTCCTCTCAGGTGAAGCGCAGTTCGATCAACGCGTCGGGTGAACCGGGGACCTGGACGTCGGCGGGTGCGGGCGGCGGCAGTCCGGCGGCGGTGACCCGCGCCAGGTAGGCGCCCGGCCGCAGGCCGACGAGCACGAAGCGCCCGTCGTCGCCGCTGCGCACCCGTGCCACCTCGCGGCCCGCCGGGTCCGCCAACACGACGTCCGCGTCCGGCACCGGGATCGGCGGCACCGCAGGGCCGCCGGTGGCGTCGAGCACCAGGCCGCCCACGTCGGCGAGTTGCTCGCCGGCACCGGTTTCCCCCGGGACGGCGTCGTAGGAGGTCAGCACCGTGTGCACGACGCCGTCGAGCCGCCGATCCGGTTCCGGGACCGGCATGGTGACGATCAGATACACGGCCGGCCGCCACGAGGTGGCCCGGCCGACGGTGCCCCAGAACTCGGCGAGCTTGCCGAAGCCGTCCGGCGGCACCACCTCCACCGGCAGCTCCGCGTCACGCAACGTCGAGGGCAGCTTGGCCAGTTGCTCGGGTGTCAGGATCGCCGAGGCGACCATCGGGTCCGCGTCGAGCAGCAACGTCAGGACCGCACCGAGCACCGTGTGCTCCTGCTCGGTGGCGGGCATCTGGGCACTGTCCTTGGCCGCGTTCCACGCGGTGATCAGGTAGTGGCAGCGGATCCACGCCGGCTCCCGGCGGTCCACGATCCCGGCGGGGGTGCCGACCCGCCGCCGGATGTTCATCCGCCGATGCCGATCCTCGCGCAGGTCCACCAGCGCACAGTTGACCCACACCCCGGTACTCGCGCCGACCCGCTGTCGCCAGTCGTCGTCGGGCGGCTGAAACCCGATCCGCGCACTCGTCAGCCCGGGCACCCCGGCGACCAGCGTCTCCCGAATGATCAGGTCGAGGATGTCGATCACGGCTTTTTGCCCTTCGGGGAGGCCGGTTCGAAGACGAGGGCCTCGTTGTCGGGCGCACCCTGCCACCAGTAGGTGATCCGGCCTCCGGTGCGGTTCGCGGCTTGCCGCATCGCCCGCACACAGGGGCCGCAGGGGTCGTACTGGCCGATGATGTGCATCGTCTGCCCGGGCTTCAGCGGGATCTCGTGCACCGCCTTGAACTCGGTGTGGCTCTCGTCGTTGGCCTGCCGCATCCCCACCTCCGCCCGCCGCGCCTTGCCGACACCACCGCTGTGAATCGTCGTCCCGTCCCGCACCAGGAGGCCGGTCTCGTCGTCGACGACCACCACGTGCGCCTGGTGCGGAGGCCGATATTCGCTCGCCCTTTCGCGCTCCACGTCGGCTCCCGAACGTCGCCGATACCGCTCGGTCAGGACCGCCCCGGCCACGGAATCGCCGCTCTTCTCCAGAGCCGCGAGCACGCGGTCCGACTGGCCCTCGTAATAGGTCTTCAGCCGGTTGTAGGTGTCCTCGTCCGAGAAGATGCCGGCGCGCGACTCCTTGGCCCGGGCCTTGGCCTCCTTGAGCTGCTGCCGATGAGCCTGCTCGGTCGTCTTCGGTGCGGCTTTCGCCGATGCGGCCCTGTCCGCAGCCGCCTTGCGGTCGGCGGCCTTCTTCGCCGCGGCCTCCTTTCGGGCCGCGGTCGCCGCCTTCTTGTCGGCGGCCTTCTTCGCGGCGTCTTCCTTCCGGGCCCCGGTCGCCGCCTTGCGGTCGGCAACCTTCTTCGCCGCGGCCTCCTTCCGAGCCGCCGCAGCCTCTTTCCGGGCCCCGGTCGCTGCCTTGCGGTCGGCAACCTTCTTCGCTGCGGCCTCCTTCCGAGCCGCCGCAGCCGCCTTTCCGTCCGACGCCTTCTGCGCCGCAGCCGCCTTGGCCTTCGGGACCGGAGCCTTCGCCGGGGCCGGCGCAGCCGTCCCCGCGCCGTGTTGCGCCTCTCCGACGTCGGCCGATCCGGAGGCGGCCTTGCCCGGAGGCACCGAGAGTGCCTTCACCGGTGCCTTCACCGGCGCGGCCTTGGGCACCGGAACCTGCTCGACCGAACCCGCCGAACCCGCCGGCCCCGGCTCGGCCTTCGCCGAACTCGCGCTCGTCGCGCCGGCCTGCTCAGCCGTACCGGCCGCCGGGACCGGCGTCACGGCCTGCGACGTGTGCCCGGTGCGCTTGGCCGCGGCCTTCCCCGGAACGTTCGTGACAGTGGGCTTCGTACCGCCGGCCTTCGGCGCGGCAGCCGGCACCGCGGGTGTCGGCGGCACGACGGCGGGCGCGGTCACCGGTGGCGCCGGCGTGTCCAACGGAGTGCGCGGCTCGCCGCCCGAGCGTGGCTGCGTCGGTGCCGTCGATTCCTCCTTGCCCGCCTTCGGCGAGCCGGCCGCCGGTGCCCCCTCACCACGAGCCTTCGCAGTCCGGCTCAGCGCGGCCTGCAGAAGAATCTGGTGCAGCAGAGCCAGGACGGCCTTCGCCAAGTCCTTCGCGTCCTGCTTGAGCGCGGCGTCCCGGTCCGCTCCGGGCGCCCGCGCCCAGTCCTGCGCCATCCGCACCACCAACGGCTTGAGCGTCACCCCCGCCAACGCCAGGTCGATCAGCAGCCGGGCGATCTTCTTGTTGGCACCGCCCGCGCGCATGCCGGCCACGGTGAGCACCGCGGCGACCACGGCCGTCCAGAATTCCTCGGTGGGCGACCCGCCGTGCGGAATCCTGTTGAAGGCGTCGATGATCGGCTTGATGGCACCCACGATGTTCACCGCGGCAAGCGCGGTCTTGACCACCTCGACGTCGAGCGCCGTGAGCACGACCTTCGCGCCCAGTTGCCCGAAGATCTCGTACAACTCCCGATCGGTGAACAGGTCGTCGTTCTGCGGCCTCGTGGTCCCGAAGGTCTGGTCGTACTTCTTCTCGACCCAGTCACCGCCTGCGGTGACCAGTGGGGCGATGGTGGGTGCATGGGTCGTCGGATCGACCAGATCGACCGTCTTGGCCCAGTCGCGCACCGCGTCCAGCACCGGCGCGCCGGCCAACGCATCGGATGTGGCCCGCACCCGTGCCCGGTTCTCGGCGCTCAGGTCCAGGTCCGACGTCACCCTGTCGACGGCCTGCCCCCGCAACTCCTGCACGCTGTACACGAACCCGACCAGGGTGTCCGGGATCCCGGCCAGTTCCAGCAGGACTCCCTCCGCCATGCCCAGGTTCTGCATGTTGAGGGCACGCGCCTCCGCCTTGGCCGCGGCCTGGTCCTCCTCGCCCTTGGGTGCACGCGACACCCCGGCCGCCGTACCGCCCGCAACGGGCGCGGACAGTCCCGCGGCGGCCCGCGCGCCCGCGCCGTGCGCGGCGCCCTCGGCGGCGGTGCCCGACGGGTGCACCCCGTCCGGCCCGGGCGCCGGGCCACCGCGCCGCTGCTGGAGCACGTGCGCGAGTTCGTGACCGATCAGCGCCCGCCCGGCCGGCGAGTGCGGGTCGTAGCGGCCCGGCCCGAACACGACGTGCCGACCCACCGCGTACGCCTTCGCGTCCAGGCGATCGGCGGACGCCGCCGCCTCGGCGTCGGTGTGCACCACCACGTCACCCAGCGACGCACCGAACGAGCGCTCCATCGGAGCCCGTACCGACGCGTCCAGCGGCCGGGCGTGCTCGGTCCGCGACTCCAGCGCGGCGGGCAGGTGCGCCCCGGCGCCGCCGCCCGCCTTCGGGCCCGACGCCATCAGAGCACCCCGAGCGCGACGGGTGCCGGTGGCAGGGGACCGATCTTGTCGTACTCGCGTGCCATCGCGCGCAGCACCGCGGCCCGGTCCAGGACCCGCCCGTCGGCTGCCGCCAAGTGCGCCGCCGCGACCGCGACGTTGTGGATGTGGCCGCCGGAAAGCGGGTAGTTCTCCGCCAGTTCGGCCAGGTCCACGTCGACGTCGCGCGGCAGCGCGGGCGGCCAGACGCCCTGCCAGATCCGCCGCCGCTCGGCGACCTCGGGAAACGGGAAGTGCACGCAGTAGGTCAGCCGCCGGATGAACGCGTCGTCCATGTGGTGCAGCAGGTTCGTGGCCAGCACCGCGAGCCCGTCGTGATCCTCCAACCGCTGGAGCAGGTAGGCCACTTCCAGGTTGGCGTAGCGATCCCGCGCGTCGTGCACCTCGCTGCGTTTGCCGAACAGCGCGTCGCACTCGTCGAACAGGAGCACCGCGTCGGTGCGCGCGGCGGCGGTGAACACCGCATCCAGGTTCTGTTCGGTCTCGCCGATGTACTTGGACACCACCGACGCCAGGTCCACCCGATAGAGCGGCAGTCCGAGCCGGCCCGCGACCAGCCGCGCGGCGAACGTTTTGCCGGTGCCGCTGGGCCCGGCGAACAACACCGACACGCCGCGTCCCTGGCCCGGCCGCGCGGCGAATCCGTGTTCGTCGAGCACCGTGCGATGGGCGCCCAGATGCGCGCACACGTCGTGCAGCCGCTCGCCGACGTCGGTCGGCACGACCAGCGCCGACCAGTCCTGCGATGTGCTCAACCGGGCGGCGAGCCGACCCAGTTCGCCGCCGGTGACCCGCGCGGCCACCTCGGCCGCCTCGGTCGCGGCGATCCGCGGTTCGCCGCCCGCCTCGACCCGTCCCCGGGCCCTGGCGGCCACCGCGTCCAGGGTCTGCCGCAGTTCGGGGCCGGCGAGGTGGGTCCACCCGGCCAGTGGATCGGCCCCGACACCGCCGGTGACCCGCACACCCCACTCGGCCAGCGCTGCGGTGAGGCCGCCCGGGCCGCCCGTCGCCGGCGCGCGCCGCACGGGCAACGAGACCACCCGCTCGGCCGGCACCTCCGGCCCGGTCGGCGCGAGCGAGTCGGGACCGCCGATCACGACGGCGTGCGGGAACCGCTCCCATACCGACGCGGCCGGCGTCAGCGTGTGCGCGTCCACCACGAGCACGGCCTCTCGCAGGATCGCCTCGGCGGCCAGTCCGCGCACCAGGGCCGGGTCGGTCAGCGCCTCCGGTCGTACGGTCAACGCCCGACGACCGGCCCGGGACACACTCCACCAGGCCAGATCCAGACCCTGCGCCGGCGCCGCGCCGTAGAGGTGGGTCAGCGTCGGGTCGTCCCCCGCGAGCCGGCCGACCAACACCTCGGCGGTCTCCGGATCGGCCACGCCGGCGGGCACGTAGGTGTCCAGGGTCGCGAACGGCACCAGTTCGTCGGCCAGTCGGGCCACCGCGAAGATCCGCCGCAACAGCACGGCCGAGGGCCGCACGGCGCTCGCGTACGAGGGCCCGGAGCCGGTGCCGAGCGGCTCGACCATCCCGCAGCGCACCAGTGGCCCCGCCGACGAGAGCCGCACCGCGACCGTCGCCCGGTCCGCACCGTTCGCACAGCACAACCGGGCGAGCAGGTCGAGCGTCGGGTACGGCTGCCCGGGATCCCGCTGCAGCCACCCGATCACCCGACCGAACGCGGGGTCCAGGTCGGGTGCGAGCGCCAACGCCACGACGGCCAGATCGAACGCGTCGAAGCCGTGGCGGGTCAGCGGCGTGGCGATGTGCGCGGGCAACGGTGGGCCCGTTATTACTACGGGCTCCGGGCGCGGTTCGTCCGCCAGCGCGGCGAGCACCTCGCCGTACGACGGATAGAGCCGCTCCAGCGAACTCTCCTCGGGCTGCCGGTCGATCGCCGCCACGGCCCGGGACAACACGTCCGCGATCCACCGCTCCAGGCCGGAGAGGTCGGGAATCGCGGATGCGCTCGCGGCGATCGAGGCGGTGGCGGCCATGTCGCGATCCTTGATCATCGGCCGGGAGCACGTCATCCACCCGAAAGGACGATCTTTGCCGGCCCGGGAGTAGATCCGCGGTGGACCGCAGACGTCGCCACCTCCACCCGAGGTGGAGATCGAGGTCCACCCCATCGAAACCGGGCCCGACTTCCGAACGGACCGAGGCCGGTTGCGGATGCCCGTCCGCCGGGCGTCCACAACCGGCCGCGGAGCGCGCACATCGCCGGCAGGCGCGCGCACGGCGTGCGCGCGCCCTGGGTGTATCCACCGGGGAACTTCAGGACACGCCCTACGGCGCATCCACTTCAGGAGCGCTTCTGCCCACCGTCGACCGGCAGTTCGTGATCCGGCGCACGCCGGGTGCGCACCGAGCGCAGCAACATCGCCGCGGCCTCGCGATGCGGCACTCCCAACTTGCGCAGTACCGCGTGCACATGGGTCTTGACGGTGGAGAGGCCGATGGACAACTGCCGGGCGATCTCGTGATTGCTCATCCCCTCGGCCATCAGGAAGAGGATCTCCCGTTCGCGCGCGGTGAGCGTCTCCGGCAACGCGGGCACCCCGCGCTGCGCACCGATGGCGGGCGACTGCACCCGTTGCAACAGCAGCGCGGCGATCCGCGGACTGCACGAAGCCTCGCCACGCACCACGCCGACGATGGCCGCGGCGGTCTCCAACACGGAGTACTCCAGCCCGATGAAGCCCGCCACCCCGGCCTCCGCGGCGGTGATCACGTCGTCGCGCGCCTCGTCCACCCCGAGCGCGATCAGTCGGGTCTCCGGCGAGCCGTGCCGAATCGCGCGGATCGCCGCGATGCTGTCGGGCGTCGCGAGATCGAGCAGGAGTACCGAGGGGCGCAGACGGCGGGCGCCGGCCACCGCCTCGGAGGCGGAGCCTCCGGAGCCGACCAGGCGCAACGCCGGTTCGTCGGCGAGTGCGCGCATGGTGGCTTCGCGATAGATCCGGACCGGGGTGATCACGACTACCTCGATCGCCGCACTCATCGGCTTCTCACTGCCCCCCGCCGTCGCACGCACACCGGGCGATCGCGCGCCACCCTCCCGCGCTTCCCTCGCACGGGGTGCCGCATCCGGTGACTGTGACCATCGACCGACCACACACGGTAATCGACTGGTCGCGCTAAGAGTACCGCCGCCGTCGACACCTCGCCACAAGCCCCACAACTCCGGGGCGGTGGCGCAAAATCCGCCGACGCGCGGCACGTCGACACCCGCACGATCGAACCCCCACCGATCGCGCCGCCGCCGATCGCGGCGCCGGGCCGACCACCCGGATCCGCGAATCAGGAGAGCGACTGCACCGGCCGCCGAGTCGTCGTCTCGATCTCACCCGCCGCCTTGTCCAGCAACTGCCGGGTCAGATCGGTCAACGCCCGGGCCGCCGCGATCTCCTCGCCGACCTGCGGCTGATCCGGGTCCTCCGGGAAGCGGCTCGCATGGGCATGCGAGCGCATCTCCGTTCCGTCCCGCAGCCGAAGGAGTGCGGCGGCCTCGGTGCGCTTGCCGTCCTCCTTGAACTCCATCTCGATGTGCCATCCGACGATCTGCATGAGTGTCGCCTCCAAGCCCCCGATCCGATCGGTGCCGGTCGTCCCCTCCGCACCGACATGGTGCGACCCGCGCACCACGATGCTCCGCTCCCTTCCGTCATCCCGATCCGGGTTCCGCGTCGTCCGCGACCCGGCCGGCCGACGCCGGGTCCTCGCCCGCCCGCCCGTCGCCCGCCGGCGATCCGGTCACGGTGACCCGGGCCGGACGCAACAACCGATCACCCACCCGGTATCCGGGGGTGTGCACCACCGAACAGATCGGCGGATCCGTCCCGGGCTCGCCCCGAAACGCCAACGCGTCGTGGATGTACGGGTCGAACTCGTCTCCGACCGCGCCGAACCCGGACAATCCCAGCGCCGCCAGCGTGTGCTCCAGCGCCTCGACCGCCCCGGCCACCCCCGGGGTCACCGCGCCGGCGGCACCGGCCCGGTCGAAGTCGTCGACCACCGGCAACAGCGGCGTGAGCACATTGGCCAGCGCGACCTCGCGCATCGCGAGCCGATCCCGCCGCACATGCGCCCGATAGGTGTCGTAGTCGGCCTGGAGCCGCCGCAGTTCGTCCGCTCGCTCGCCCAACTGCCCGCGCAGCGCCGCGATCTCGGCCAACAGAGCGGCCAGGATCGGCGATTGCGGACGTTCGACGGGAACCGGCAACAGCCCCGGGCCGGTGGAGGTCCGGTTCATCCGGTACCACCTCCCCGCTTGTCGTCGTCGACGATCTCGGCATCGACCACGTCGTCGTCGGCGTCGGTGCCGGGTCCGGCTCCGGCGCCCGCTCCGGCCGCGCTCTCGGCGCCGGGCTGGGCGTTCGCGTACATCGCACTGCCCATGCGTTGGCTGATGGTGCCGACCTTCTCCGCGGCGTCGCGGATGGCGGCCAGGTCCTCGCCCTTGAGCGCGTCCTTGAGCTCGGTCAGCGACGTCTCGACCTCGGTCTTGACGTCGGCCGGCACCTTGTCGCCGTTGTCCTTGATGAACTTCTCGGTGGTGTACACCAGTTGCTCGGCCTGGTTGCGGGTCTCCGCGGCCTCGCGACGCTGGTGGTCCTCCTCCGCGT
>NZ_JBHZAV010000195.1:0-17549 GCF_042754445.1 Embleya sp. NPDC059213 | reverse complement strand
GATCTGGCCGGGTGGGTGGCGCCGGGTGGGCGGACGTTCTCCACGTACGAGACCAGCGACGCGGCGACGAAGCCGAGCTTCGTGGTGGTGCCGCGCTGGCCCAACGCGCCGGAGCCGGCCAACCGGGTCCGGATCGACCCGGATGCCGAGCCGGGCGAGGACGTGTTCCGGGAGGCCGCCCGGTTGTTGGTGCGGCGCTATCGCGAGTGGTCGTGGGAGGAGATGCTCGGCACGTTGCGGGAACTCGACGACGCGGTCGGGGCCGACGCGTCGAACCTGGAGCGTGCCGAGTACGTGCTCGGACGCCCTTCCGCGGCGGCGGCGCCGGCGGCCGGTCCGGTGTCGCGGGACGACCCGGCGGGCGAGGTGGACAGCCCGGTCCTGGGGTGGGCGAAGATGGGGCATTCCCGGGATACGGGAGTGACCGAATACGACACCTGGACCCACGGCCGGGACGAGCAGGACGAGCCGCACGATCAGGGCGGGTATCACCGGCAGGGTCGGTACGACGAGTCGGGCGACCTGGGTGAACAGGGCGAGCCGGGCGGGTATTTCCATCCGGACGCGCCGGACCGGGCGAGTGCCGCGCCCGCGCACGGTGCGCGTGGCCGGCGGGACGTTCACGGGAAAGAGGAATCGGACGAAGCGCTCGGGTCGTGGGCCGGCGGGCTCAGCAGCGGTCCGCCCGTGACCGGGTCGGCTCGCCAGGGCCGGCCGGAGTCGATCGGCCCGGTGAATCGTCCCGAACTGGCGCGGGACGCGCCGGTCTGGGCCGAGTGGGGCCGGTGGGACTGGGAGCCGTGGGACGACCTGACGGCGACCTGGGACGGATTCCTCGCGCTGCGACAGGCCGCCGAACGGTTGGCCGAGGACGGTGGCCGGGAGACGTCCGGGGTCGACACGGCGATCGACCGCGCCGACACCGGTTCGCTGGCCGTCGCGCTGCTGCTCGTCGAACAACCGCTGCTCGGACCGGTGGTGCGGTGCCTGATCGCGCGGGTCGAACGCGAGTACGCGAATCCGCGGGGGGAGTGGCGTTCGCTGCGTTCCTACGGCGAGGTGCTCGGCCGGCTGCACGAGGGCATCGCCGCCCTCGCGGACTGCGGCGTGGACGAGGGTGCGCTGCGGACCCTGTTGTGGCGGATGACCCGGATGGTCGCCGAGGACCAGGATCGTTTCCCGTATTTCGTCGCGGTGATCGCGGGCACGGTCATGCGACTTCGCACGTTCGACGGAGAGTGGGCGCACTATCAAAGCGTCCTGGTGCACGCGATGTCGGCCGCCGACTGCTATGGGTCGCTGCAGCGCGAATGTGGTCGACTCATGTTCGAGGAACTCGGCATCACGCCATACAGGACGGAAGCGTAGCCATGACGGCACGGGCGGGGCAGCCGCGAGGGAATCAAGCGCCGGCCGCCGCCGACGCGGGCGGGTTTCGGCAGATCGTCTACCGACGCCAGGAGGACGGCCTGCTCGGCGGGCGCGGGCTCGGGCCGATCGCGTCCTCGGTGCCCCGGGAGGAACTCCTGGCCTGGCACGACGACCTGCGCGAGCACGTGGCGGTGGACGCGGACGACCGCGGCGCGCCGGTGACCAGCGTCGCGCTCGTGCACACGGGGCGCGGCGCCGCGGCGATCCGGCGCGAGTACGTGGTCGAGGGCAACAACGCGCGCGTCCTGCTCGACCCGGGCCGCGATCTGGGTCCGCACGCCGCGTTGGTGCTCACCCAGGACCCGGTGTGGGCCGACGAAACCGCCCTGGAGGACATCCCGCGCGGCTACGAACTGCCCCCGCTGGCCCCGGGCTTCGTGACCGACGCGCGGGACGCGCACGCCGAACGGTTGCGCGCGCGGGCCCGCGAGCAGGCACACCTGCTGGAGGTCACGGTCGCCGCCGTGCTGCGCCACCCGGGCCGGTTCTTCTCGTTCCAACAGGGGGACGTGGGCATCGACCCGGTGCCGATGTTGTGGGGACTCTCCGACCTGCTGTTGTGGCTGGTGCCGGGAGCCTTCACGTTCTCCACGTTCGAGACGCTGGACCACTCGGCCAAGCCGCGGTTCGTCGTGCTGCCGCGCCGGCCCAGGGACGCGCAACCGTGGGCCGGCCGCTATCGGCTGCTGTTGCGCGACGAGCCCAAGACGGGTTCGGACGTGCACGCGCGTGCGGCGGGGCTGTTGGTGAGCCGGTACACCGACACCGACTGGCCGGGCATCCACGGCCTCCTGGAGAGCATGCTCGACCTGCGCCGATTCCCGCGCGAGCGGGCCGAGGAGCGGTCCCGGGAGATCTGCGCCCGGCTGGGCCGGCCGCGCGGCACGCCCCGGCCGCCGGCCGCCGAGGTCGCGGAACCCGCGCCGACGCCGACACGCGCGGAGCGGGCGGAGGCGACGGGGCGGGCCGAGCGCGTCGAGCGGGTGGCCCGGGCCGAGCGCGTCGAACGGGCCGAGCGCGTCGGGCGGACCGGACGCGAGCCGCGGGTGGTCACGGTGGCGGGGGCCGCCGAGGAGGAGCCGGCCTTTCCGTACGCGGCCGAACCGGCCCGCACGAGGTCCCTCGCGAAGGAGCGGGTGCCTCGCCCGACGGTGGCCTCGAAGGCGTCGCCCGAGCCGGTGCGCGTGCCGGAGCCGGCCGAGCCGACCGAGACCCCGGACGTGATCTGGCGTGCCGACGAGGGCTTCGAGGAGATCGAGGACGCCTTCACCGGGCCGTGGCCGGGCTTCGAGGAGGAGCGCGGCGAACTGCCGATACCCGCGCTGCCGCTCATCGAGGACGACCCGGATGCCGACCCGGCCCGCGAGATCGGCGGCGGACGGGGGAGCCCGCCGATCCCGGGCGCGCTGCCCGCCAGTGCCGGGAACGCGTCGTGGGGCATGTGGGCCGAGCACGGCGTCCCGGACACCGAGGTGGACAAGATACGGCGCGCGGTCAAGCGCCTCCCGGACAAGCCGACCCTGCGCGAACGCGCCCTCGGCGGCGGCGCGGCCAAGACCGAGGTCGCGGCCATCGACAACATCGTCACGCTCGCCGTCGCGCTCCGGCTCGCCGACCTGCGGGTGTTGCCGGTGATCGTGGACCGGCTGACCACCCGGCTGGAACAGCGCCGCCGGCAACTCGCGCCGGAGGCGTGGAACGCGGACGACCTGAAGGCGATGCGCAACACGCTGCTGGACGCCGAGGAGTTCGGCGACCGCCTCGAAGCGGCCGGGGCGGGCGAGAAGCGCACCCGCAAGCTGGTCGAGCAACTGCTCGTGGTGGTGCTCGCGCCCAAGGCCGACACCAAGGGCGTGCTGCGCGACGTCGCGATCCGGGTGCTCTCCGAACGCCGGGACCGCTCGCCGAACCCGCTGATCGAGGAGATCCTGCTCAACTCCCAGTGGGGAGAGGCGTTCCGCACCGAGATCGGGCGCCGCTGGGCGGAGCAGAACCCGCTGCGCTGAGCGGAGCGCGAGCCGGCGGGGCAGCGCGCCACGCCGACCAACCGGGTGGGCCCGCAGCGCGTCCGCCGGTGCCGCCCGCCGGGTCGGCGGGCGGCACCGGCGGGCGGCCCCGGGTCAGCGCTGCACGGTCCAGCCGCCGGCCCGCAGCGCCGTGGTGAGCGCCTCCGCCCGCTGCGGGTCCACCTGGAGTTCGACCAGGCCGGCCGGGCGACCCTGGGCGTGGTCGATCCGGATGTCCTCGATGTTGACCTCGGCGCGGCCCACGTCGGCGAACAGTCGGGCCAACTCGCCCGGCCGGTCCGGCACGACCACCGGCACGGCCTCGTACCGGGCGGCCGGCTGCCCGTGCTTGCCCGGAATCCGGCCGTGTCCCGCGTTGCCGCGGCGCAGCAGCGCCTCCACGTCGCGCGACCCCAGCTCGCGCTTGGCCTCGTCGTCCGCGGCCAGCGAACGCAACGCGCCGACCACGCCGTCCAGATCGGTCGCCAGCCCGGCGAGCACGTCCGCGACCGCGTTCGCGTTGGCGCCCAGGATGTCTATCCACAACCGCGGATCCGAGCCCGCGATCCGAGTCACGTCCCGCACCCCCTGGCCCGCGAGCCGGGTGTCGGTGTCCTGCGCGTGCTCCAGGCGCGCGGCCATCAGCGCGGACACCAGGTGCGGCGCGTGCGACACCAGCGCGACCGCGTGGTCGTGGTCGCGCGGCGCCATCACCACCGGCACCGCGCGGCACAACGACACCATCTCCAGCGCCCGGTTCAGCGTCTCGGTGTCGGTCTCGCGCGAGGGGGTGAGCACCCACGGCCGGCCGTCGAACAGGTCGGCCCGCGCGGCCAGCGGCCCCGAGCGCTCGCGCCCGGCCAGCGGATGGCCGCCGATGTAGCGCGTCGTGTCGCAGGCCAGATCCGCTATCGCCCGCAGCGGCTGTTCCTTGACGCTGGCCACGTCGGTGTAGCTGAGCGCGAGCCGCTCCGCCTGCACCGACCGCAACGTCTCGGCGATGAGCCCCGGCGGCACCGCCAGCACGGCCAGATCCACCGGCTCCGGCGGCGTCGCCTCCAGCCCCGCGCCCATCGCCGCCGCCGTCTTGACCGCGGTGCTGTCCCGATCCCGCAGATACACGGTGATCCCGCGGGCGGTCAGCGCGAGTGCGACGGATGTACCGATCAGTCCGGTGCCGACCACGGCGGCGGTACGCACGACGGGAACTCCAAAGGGCGGGTGACGGAATAATGGGCGAACCGATCAAGGCTATCCGTGACGGTACCCTCGGGCGGTGTCCTATCGCCCCGCGGCCTCCACTGCGCCGCCCGGTTCGGCAATACCCGTGACGGCCCCCGTGCCGGCAACAAGCGAAAGGTCGGCGACCGTGGAAGCCCGTACGCCGCTCGCGACCGCCGTGGTCGCCATCGACGGTCCGTCAGGGTCCGGCAAGTCCAGCGTCTCGCGCGCGGTCGCCGCCCGGCTGGGCCTGCGCTACCTGGACACGGGCGCGATGTACCGGGCGATGACGTGGTGGATGCTCGACAACGACATCGACATCCACGACCCCGCCGCGGTGGCCGCCGTCGCGGACCGACCGCGGATCGTCTCCGGGACCGCGCCGGAGGGCCCCACCATCACGGTGGACGGCCTGGACGCGGCCGGCCCGATCCGGACCGACGAGGTGACCAAGGCGGTCAGCGCGGTCAGCGCGGTGCCGCAGGTGCGCACCCGCCTGGTCGCGTTGCAGCGGGCCGAGATCGGCCGAGGCGGCATCGTGGTCGAGGGCCGCGACATCGCGAGCGTGGTGGCGCCGGACGCGGCGGTCAAGGTCTACCTGACCGCGTCCGAGGCGGCCCGCGCCGCCCGCCGCAACGCCGAACTGACCGGCACCCAGGCCACCAGCGTCGAGGCGACCCGAGCCGACCTGGCCCGCCGGGACGCGCTGGACTCCGGTCGCGCGGTCGCGCCGGCCGGGATGGCCGAGGACGCGATCCTGGTGGACACCACCGAGTTGGACCGCGAGCAGGTGGTCGACCACCTGCTCGCCCTGGTCGCGGAACACGTGCGGTGACCGCGGCCCTCGGGACCACCTCGAAGCCCCCGCTCGCCGGGGCCGCGCACTTCATCGGCGAACCGCTGCTGCGCAGCTTCTGGCGGGTGCGCGCGTTGGGCGCGTGGCACGTACCGATGGCCGGCCCGGTGATCCTGGCGGGCAATCACGCCAACTTCGTCGACGGGCCGATGCTCTTCGCCTTCGCTCCGCGACCCACGCAGGTGCTGGTCAAGCGCGAGATGTTCACCGGCGCGCTCGGCCCGATACTGCGCGGGATCGGCCACATCCCGGTCCAGCGCGGGGTCGCCGACCGCAAGATGATCACCGATTCACTCGACGTATTGGCGCGCGGCGGCGCACTGGGCGTCTTCCCGGAGGGCACGCGGGGACAGGCCGACTTCTCGGCAGTGCACAATGGACTTGCATATCTGGCATTGCGCTCCGGGGCACCCGTCGTCCCGGTGGCCTGCCTCGGCACCGGTGCGCGGGGATCCTCGATCGGTGCATTGCCGGGTCTGCGCTCCCGGATCGACGTGGTCTACGGCAAGCCTTTCCAGGCGGTCGAGAACGCCGACCGCCGGGCCACCCGCAAGGCCGTCCAGGCCGCGTCCGACCGCATCGTCGAACGGCTCACCGCGCACCTGCGCGAGGCCGAGCGGATGACCGGCCGCGCCGGCTGACCACGATCTTCACCCGTACCGCTACCCGAACGAGGAACACCCCCATGGAGCAGCACGCCGACGCCACGACCGAGGGCGCCTTCGACCCGGAGGCGTGGGAGGCGGGCTACGACCCCGAGGAATGGGTCGACCTGGACGGGGACGCCCCCGAACGAGGCGAGCACGGCGACGACTCCGGCGGACCGCTGCCGGTGCTCGCCGTCGTCGGTCGTCCCAACGTGGGCAAGTCCACGCTGGTCAACCGGATCATCGGGCGCCGCGAAGCGGTCGTCGAGGACACCCCCGGGGTGACCCGCGACCGCGTGTACTACGAGGCCAACTGGAACGGCCGACGGTTCACCGTGGTCGACACCGGCGGCTGGGAGCGGGACGTGGTCGGCATCGACCTGTCGGTCGCGGTCCAGGCCGAGTACGCGATCGACTCGGCGGACGCGGTGATGTTCGTGGTCGACGCGATCGTCGGTCCCACCGACAGCGACGAGGCCGTCGTCCGGGTGTTGCGCAAGTCCGGCAAGCCGGTGGTCCTGGCCGCGAACAAGGTCGACAACATGGCGCAGGAGGCGGACGCCGCCGCACTGTGGTCGCTCGGCCTGGGCCAGCCGTGGCCGGTCTCCGCCGTGCACGGCCGCGGCAGCGGTGACCTGCTCGACGCCGCGCTGGCGATCCTGCCGGAGGCGCCCGCACAGCGCTTCGGCGTGCTGGAGGGCGGGCCGCGCCGGGTCGCGCTGCTGGGCCGCCCGAACGTGGGCAAGTCGAGCATGCTGAACAAGGTCGCGGGCGAGAACCGGGTGGTCGTGGACAAGATCGCGGGCACCACCCGCGACCCGGTCGACGAGTTGATCCAGCTCGGCGGCAAGACCTGGAAGTTCATCGACACCGCGGGCATCCGCCGCCGGGTGCACCTGACCCAGGGCGCCGACTTCTACGCGTCGCTGCGCACCACGGCCGCGCTGGAGAAGGCCGAGGTCGGGGTGATCCTGATCGACGCCAGCGAGCGGCTGACCGAGCAGGACACCCGGATCATCTCGCTCGCGGTCGAGGCGGGGCGCGCGATCGTGATCGCGTACAACAAGTGGGACCTGATGGACGAGGAGCGCCGCTACTACCTCGAACGCGAGATCGAGCAGGACCTGGTCCAGGTCACCTGGGCGCCTCGGGTGAACGTCTCGGCGCTGACCGGACGGCACATGGAGAAGCTGGTCCCGGCGATCGAGACGGCGCTGGCGAGCTGGGAGAAGCGCATCCCCACGGGGCAGTTGAACGCGTTCCTGGGCACGCTGGTGGCCTCCAACCCGCACCCGATCCGGGGCGGTAAGCAGCCGCGCATCCTGTTCGGCACCCAGGCGGGCACGAAGCCGCCGCGGTTCGTGCTGTTCACGAGCGGGTTCCTGGAGGCCGGCTACCGCCGCTTCATCGAGCGCCGGCTGCGCGAGGAGTTCGGGTTCCCGGGGACGCCGATCGAGATTCGGATGAAGGTCAGGGAGAAGCGCGGTCGCAAGACCGGCCGCTGATCGCGGAGCCGACCGCGGATACGAGAAAGGCCCGGACGCCACCGGCGTCCGGGCCTTTCTCGGGTTCGGCGGGGTTCCTCGGTGGGTGCTTTTGGCCGCGTGGATTCGATGGCACGCCGGTTACAGCGGAAGGTGGCCGTGCGGCGCGGGTACGCGTGGGGGCTGGGCGGGCACCAGGGAGGCGCCGCGGTGTCGGCCGTAGGTGGTGTATCCGCCCGGGGTGGGGAGCGAGAAGTTCGGGAACGGGGGGTCCTGGGCGTACGAGTGGCTGATCGCGGCGGGGGCGCCGTAGGACGGGCGGCTCGCGGCGACGTCCTCGTTCGAGCGCTCGTGCGGGACGGCGCGGAACATCCGCCGCCACTCGGTCTCCAGCGCGTTGTAGATCGGCGTCAGGACGTCGTGGGCCGGGGTCGCGGGGGAGCCGACGGTGACCACGGGGTGGCCGAGTGCCCAGGTGCTGATGGAGTCGTCGAAACTGAACATACCGGGACCAACGAGAAAACGGCTCGACGGTTGCGGGGTGGGGTCGGGGCCGAGTCGTGGGTGCGGGAGGGCCGGCCGGCCCGTCGAGTCGTGGGTCAGGTCGCCGGCGCCGTGTGGGTGCGGACCGCGTCGATCATCGCGGTGGTGACCTTGGTGAGCTCCTCCGGGGTGATCACGTAGGGCGGCATCGTGTAGACGAGGCGGCCGAAGGGGCGGATCCAGACGCCCTGTTCGACGAAGGCGGGTTGCATGGTGGCCATGTCCACGGGGGTGGCGAGTTCGATGACGCCGATGGCGCCGAGGACGCGGACGTCCAGGACGCCGGGCAGGTCGCGGGCGGGGGCGAGGCCGGTTCGCAGGGTCTCGGAGAGGGTGCCGACGCGGTCGCGCCAGGGGGTGGACAGGAGGAGGTCCACGCTTGCCGACGCGATGGCTGCGGCGAGGGGGTTGGCCATGAAGGTCGGGCCGTGCATGAAGGCACCGCCTTCGCCGCGGGAGATGGTCGCGGCGACCTCGTCGGTGCACAGGGTCGCGGCCATGGTCAGGTAGCCGCCGGTGAGGGCCTTGCCCAGGCACATGATGTCGGGGGCGACGCCCGCGTGTTCGCAGGCGAACAGTTCGCCGGTTCGGCCGAAGCCGGTGGCGATCTCGTCGGCGATCAGCAACACGTGGTGTTGCGAGCAGAGTTCGCGGATCCGGCGGAGGTAGGCGGGGGAGTGGAAACGCATTCCGCCGGCGCCCTGGACGATGGGTTCCAGGATCAGGGCGGCGATGGTCGAGCCGTGCCGGTCGAGGAGTTCCTCGATGGGGGCGGTGTCCTCGGGACGGAGTTCGGTTTCGAAGCCGGCCGGGGGGATCGGGGCGAACAGGTGGGTCGGCAGGACGTCGGAGAAGAGATGGTGCATGCCGCCGACCGGGTCGCACACGGACATCGCGCCGAAGGTGTCGCCGTGGTAGCCGCCACGCACGGTGAGCAGGCGGGTGCGTTCGGGCCGGCCGCGTCCGCGCTGGTATTGCAGGGCCATCTTCAGCGCCACCTCGACGGCGACCGAGCCGGAGTCGGCGAAGAAGACCTTGGCCAACGGCTCGGGCGTGATCTCCACCAGTCGGCGAGCGAGTCGCACGGCCGGCGGGTGGGTCAGGCCGCCGAACATCACGTGCGCCATGGTGTCCACCTGCGCGTGGGCGGCGGCGTTCAGCACGGGGTGGTTGTAGCCGTGGATCGCGGCCCACCACGAGGACATGCCGTCGATCAGCTCGCGACCGTCGGCGAGCCGCAGCCGCACCCCCTCGGCGCCGACCACCGGGAACAGCGGTGCCTCGCCCTCGGTGCTCGCGTACGGGTGCCAGATGTGCCGCCGGTCGAGGGAAACCAGTTCGTCGCCGTAGGCCGCGTCGTAGTGCTCCATAGGCCCGGCACGCTATCGGAGGGCGGGAGGCGGTCCGGAATCGGCCGCCCCCCACCGTGTTCGGGATCGTTCAGATGCCGCTGACCGGCACCGATCCGGCGGCCAGCAGGTTGCGCCGACCGGCCTCGCTGAGCGCGGCGGCCAACTCGTCGTTGCCGGTGTGGATGCCGATCGTGCCCACCGGGGCGGCGAACAGCAACACCACGCCGTGCGTCTTGGCCGCGTTCAGCCACGCCTCGGGCACCTCCGCCGGCGACTGCGCCTGCCACCACGCCTCGGTCCGGCCGCCCGCGCCGGGGAAGAGCACCGCGGTCAGGTAGCCGTCGGTCATCTGCACCGACCAGCCGCCGAGCAGCGGCGGCAGGGTCTCGTCCGGCGTGGCGATCGGCGCGAATCCGCGCTCGCCGAGCAGGGACAGGAACTCGTCCTGCGCGCCCGGCGTGCCCGGCCGGGCCACGGCGGCGCCGGGCTCGACCACCAGCGCCGCGTAGGTCACGCCCGCGCACACCACCATGCTGCCGGTGATCGAGATCGGCACCGGACCGCCGGGCACCACCGTCTGCACGGCCGGCCCCGGATTGGCCTGTGCGGCCAGCAGCGGCTCGACCGCCGCCTCGGACACCGGGATCACCTGCGAGGGGATGCAGCGCGTGTGCGCGAACGCGAGCACCGCGGTCTCCTCGGCCAGGTACAACAACGCACTGGTCTCCACGGAGGTGGTGTCGCCTTCGCCGCGGCACGAAGCGCACGCGTAGGTCTGGGGGCCGGTCTCCCCGGCCACCAGGCGGGCGGCCTCGTCGTCGCCGATCTCGGCGCGGACCTCGGGGCTGACGTCGAGCAAGCGTGACACGGAAGGCTCCATCGGTAGGGGTGCGTGCGACAGTGGGGGATCGCCGCCTGCGTTCTCGCGCCGGGACGTTACCGCCTGGTGACGTTGTGTCACCTGGAGAATGCGCGAACGTCACTCCTATGGGGCATGTGCGCCCCGGCCGCGCCACGGCCATTCGGGGGACGGCGCCGGAGTGCGCGCCCGTGCGTGGCGGTCGACTCGGAGAGTTTGGAGAGGTCGGCGTCGGATGTAGGTTCGATGGGCGAGAGACATGAATACGGAGAGGTGAATCTGGTGTTATCTCATTAATTCGGACATTTCCGGATGGATTGATGAGATGAGAATCTCCATATGTTTCTCATCGGAACGACTCGGGCAAGTCACGCCCGGTAACAAATGCGGGATACAACTTTTCCGGGTTCGGACCCGGAACAGGCGTTCGACCCCGGACGTGCGCCGCTGCCGTGACGTTTCTGCGGCGGCCGTACTCCCGCAATCGCAGCCCGCGGCGCCGGTGCCCTCATCACGGCGGTGCTCCGGCGCGGAACCGAAACAGATGGTTCCGTTTCCCCGCGGCCTTAACGACGAGGTATGTGTGTCCAGACTCAGGGCCGAGGGCCTGTACAAAGTTTTCGGCCGGCGCGCCGACGACGCGGTTCGGCGGCTTCGCGCCGGCGAGAGCCGTGACGACGTACGCAAGAGCAATGCCACGCCGGCTGTCATCGACGTCTCGTTCGACGTCGCCGAGGGCGAGATCTTCGTGGTGATGGGCCTGTCCGGTTCGGGCAAGTCGACGCTGCTGCGCATGCTCAACGGTCTCCTGGACGCCACGGCAGGCGCCGTCTACATCGACGACCGGGATCTGACCTCGTTGCCCGCCAAGGAACTGCGCGACGTGCGCGCCCGGCGCATCAGCATGGTCTTCCAGCACTTCGCGCTGTTCCCGCATCGCACGGTGCTGGAGAACGCCGGCTACGGGCTGTCCGTGCAGGGGGTGCCGGCGGCCGAGCGCGATCGCCGGGCCCGCGAGGCACTGGCCCTGGTCGGGCTGGCCGGTTGGGAGGAGTCCGCGCCGGGCGAGTTGTCCGGCGGCATGCAGCAGCGGGTCGGCTTGGCCCGCGCGCTTGCCACGGACGCCGACATCCTGCTGATGGACGAATCGTTCAGCGCGCTCGACCCGCTGATCCGTCGCGAGATGCAGGACCAACTCCTGGAACTCCAGGAGAAGTTGCACAAGACCATCGTGTTCATCACGCACGACCTCAACGAGGCGATGCGGCTCGGTGACCGGATCGCGGTGATGCGCGACGGGCGGGTGGTCCAGATCGGCACCGCCGAGGACATCCTGACCGACCCCGCGAACGACTACGTGGCGTCCTTCGTCGCGGACGTGGACCGGACCCGGGTGCTGACCGCCGGTTCGATCATGGAGGACTCGCGCGCCACGGTGACGTGCGGCGAGGGCCCCCGGGTCGCGATGCGCACGATGCGCGAGGCGCAGACCACGGCGGCCTTCGTGGTGGACTCGCGGGAGAACGGCCGTCGGCTGCTCGGCGCGGTCACCGACGTCGCGGTCACCGAGGCCGCGCGGATCGGCGAACGCAGTGTCGGGGCCGATCCGAGCCTGGACGTGGTCACGGTGACCCCGCAGACCCCGGTGGCCGAACTGTTCACGCCGTGCGCGGAGAGCAGATTGCCGCTCGCGGTGGTCGACGAGGGCATGCGGCTGGTCGGGGTGATCCCCCGGGTGAGCCTGCTGGCCGCGCTCGGCAACGCGGCGCAGAGCGGATCGGGCGACACCGAGGGCGGCACGCTGGGCGTGACCGACACCGGCAGCGTCAAGATGCTGGTGCCCGCGGGACCGGCGGAGAAGTTGCTGCCCGCGGGTGTGGCCGGCGCGGCGCGGTCCGTCGTGGCCGGCCCGCTCGTCCCGGCTCCGGCCGGCGAGCGGGTCGTCGGCGAGGGCGAGGTGCGCGACGATGCCTAGGATCCACGTGGGCGACTGGGCGGAGAGCCTGGTCGACTTCATGCGCGACCACTTCTCCTGGTTGTTCGACTTCATCCAGAACGTGGTGGGCGGTGCGATCACGCACCTCGCCGACTGGCTGACCGACTCGCCGCTGCCGGCCGTGGTCGTGTTGTTCGCGGCGATCGGCTGGGCGGTGCGCGGCCTGCTGTTCGGGCTGCTCGCGGCGGTGGGGTTCCTGCTCATCGACGGCCTGGACATGTGGAATCCGGCGATGTCCACGCTGGCCCTGGTGCTGGTCTCGGCGGGGGTCGCGCTGCTGATCGCGATCCCGCTGGGCATCCTGACCGCGCGCAGCCGCGCGGTGGGCACCGTGGTCAAGCCGGTGCTGGACTTCATGCAGACGATGCCGGCCTTCGTGTACCTGATCCCGGCGATCACGTTCTTCGGTATCGGTGAGGTACCGGGCGCCGTGGCCACCGTGGTCTTCGCGCTGCCGCCCGGCGTGCGGATGACCGAGTTGGGCATCCGCAGCGTGGACGCGGAGATGGTCGAGGCCGGTGAGGCGTTCGGCACCAGCGAGTGGCGCATCCTCAAGGACATCCAGTTCCCGCTCGCGTTGCCGACCATCATGGCCGGCGTCAACCAGGTCATCATGTTGTCGCTGTCGATGGTGGTCACCGCCGGCATCGTCGGCGCGGGCGGCCTGGGCAGCGAGGTGTTCGGCGCGTTGTCGAACAACAACGTGGGGCTGGGCGTCGAGGCCGGTGTCGCGGTGGTCGTGCTCGCGATCTACCTGGACCGTACGGTCAGCGCGGCCGGCCGGCGGGTCGAGGCGCGGGCCGAACGTTCGGCGACCGAGCGTGCGGCCGACGGCTTCACGCCCAAGTGGCTGCTGGACTGGCGTCCGCGTCCGGTCGTCGCGGTCGGCGGCGTGGTCGCGGTCGCGCTGGTCGCCGGGCTGCTGGGCGGCTTCGGCCTCGGCGCGGCGGAGGACGGTCGCAAGAAGATCACGATCGGCTGGATCCCGTGGGAGGAGGACGTCGTGGTCACCAACATGTACAAGCAGTTGTTGGAGAAGCGCGGCTACGACGTCACGCTCAAGCAGCTCGACGTGGGCCCGCTGTTCCAGGGCATCGCGCGCGGCGACATCGACCTGTTCCTGGACGCGTGGTTGCCCACGCTGCACAAGAAGTACCTGGACGAGTACGGGTCCAAGCTCGAACAGATCGGGCAGTGGTACAACAACGTCGACGTGCAGCTCGCCGTCCCGAAGAACCTTCCGTACGACTCGGTCGAGGATCTCAAGGGACACGAGAAGGAGTTCGACGGTCGGATCGTCGGCATCGAGCCCGGCGCGAACATCATGGACCTGACCGAGAAGAAGCTGATCCCGGACTACGGGCTCGACTTCGACCTGGTCAAGAGCAGCACACCCGCGATGATCGCCGAGTTGGACCGGCAGATGGCGGCGGGCAAGCCGATCGTGGTGACGATGTGGCGTCCGCACTGGGCGTACACGAAGTACGACATCAAGCCGCTGGCCGACCCGAAGCAGTCCTATGGCGCGCCGGGGTGGATCAGCTCGATCGGTCGCCAGGGCTTCGCGAAGGACTTCCCCGAGGTGAACACCTGGGTGAAGAACCTCAAGCTGGACGACTCGGTGCTCGGGCCGCTGGAGAAGAAGGTCTTCGTCGACTTCGAGGGCAAGCCGAACGCCGCCGCGGAGGGGGTCAAGGCATACCTGAAGGAGAATCCGGAGGTCGAGAAGAAGTTCCTGGCGGACCTGCCGCCCGCGGGTGGGGAGCAGCCGAGGACGCCGGATCAGGGTGGACAGGGCGGGAGCGCCCGGCCGCAGTCGTTGCCGGCGCCGACCCGGGAGTCGGCGGGCGTGAGCTGACGGTTCGGCGCCTCGGCCCGACCCGGTGAACCGACGACGGGGCCGCCGCACGCACGTCGTGCGGCGGCCCCGTCGTCGTCGGTCAACGGCGGATCTGCCAGTCGGCGTTCGCCGGGATGGGTTCGCACTTGTAGCCCCAACGCGAGGCGCCGTCGGCGAACGCCTTGAAGAAGGTCTCGGTGGGTTGGCCCAGGGTCAGGCCGGGGGGATCCTCGCCGTTGTGCCGGCTGAGTTGGTAGGCGACGGTGTGGCCGTCGCACATGCCGAGCACCTTGCCCTCGACGGTGCCCGCGAGTTGGGCGTCGTTGGGGACACCGCCGGTGGGCAACCGCTCGGACAGCGTGGCGCGTTCGCCGGGGATCTCGGCGCCGGGGGCCAGGTAGCCGTGCACTATGGCGAAGGACAACACCCGCTTGCCGTCCAGGAACAGGTCGCAGCCCTGGATCGCGCCGGGCCCCTCGGGGGTCGCGCTCGCGCTCCAGCGGGCGCGTTGGCCGCCGGCCGCCTGCGGGCCGAGCGCGGCGGGCTCCAACATGCCGCACACGGGCGCGTCGGTGATCGGCTTCGGTTCGGTCGCGGGCTTGATCTCGCCGGGGCGCGGGGTCGGCTTCTCGTTGCCGCAGCCGGCCGCCTTGGCCACGCCGTTGGCCAGGTCGACGGCCAGGTCGGCCAACTGCTGCCGTCGGTCGGGCGGAGCCGGTGCGCCGGCCGGGCCGATGGTGCGGGCGCGGACCAGCATCGGCACCGGTTGTTCGACGTTCTGCACCTTGCAGTTCCGGACGAGCCACGCGTCGTCCGCACCGGCCATGCCGTACAGATCGTGGTCCTTGTCCCCCAGCGGCGCGGACCCCGTCGTGGTCAGTCCGGGCAGTTGCACCCGTTCGGCACCCGCCATGTTGAACAGGTACGCCGAGCCGATGAAGCTCTGGTCGCCGGCCGAGACCTGGCAGCGCAGCACCGGGTAGTGCTCCTCGGGCGGCTGGTCCTTGTTGGTGAACGCGGGCGCCGCCGGCAGCACGGCGGTCACCGCCGGGGTGGGCAGGATGCCGGCGCACACGGTGGCGCCGACCGGGGTGGTGTTCGAGCCGGTGGGGGTGACCGAGGTGGGTTCGGCGGTCGGCGAGCCCGTGCTCGAACAACCGGCCACGAGCACGCCGGCGGTCACCAGGATCGCCACGGATACGGCCGGACGAAGCCTGGAGCGAAGCATGCCGCTCAGGATATCGGGCCGCTCAGCCGCGGTTTCCCTTCACCCACCAGCCGGTCAGCACGCCGGCCGCGAAGGTGCCGGCCAGGACGATCCACATCGGCGCGGCGACGGTGGGAATCCAGAACCGGATCGTCGCCGAGGCGGTGTTGGCCAGCACGAACCAGACGGCCAGAACGACGATCACCGCGATGCCGATCGTGCGGTAGGACACGCCGCCGACATTGCCGCCCGTACCGCCGGATCGAGGGGTCTTTGCCATGCCGCGATGCTATTTGCGTGATCGCCCGATCACGGTGAGGCGCGCCGACTTGACCATCTCTTGAAAGTTGCTTGCAGCAACAAAGGACGCTATGGTTGTAGCAAGCAACGAGTGTCGGGGGTGGGGAAGCCGCGTCCGGGCGCAGAGCATCCGAGGCAAGCGAAGCAAAGGGGAAGGTATGACCGACGCACCGGCGGCGGAGATGGCGGCGCAGCCGATGTCGCACCGGCAGATCATGGAGGCCCTGTCCGGGCTGCTCCTGGGCATGTTCGTGGCGATCCTGTCGTCCACGATCGTGTCCAACGCGCTGCCGCGGATCATCTCCGACCTGCATGGCAGCCAGACCTCCTACACGTGGGTGGTCACCGCCACCCTGCTGGCGATGACCGCGACCACCCCGATCTGGGGCAAGCTCGCGGACCTCACCAGCAAGAAGCTGCTGGTCCAGCTCGCGCTGGTGATCTACGTGGCGGGCTCCGCGTTGGCCGGCCTCTCGCAGAACACGAGCATGCTGATCGGCTGCCGGGTGATCCAGGGCATCGGCGTCGGCGGCCTCACCGCCCTCGCGCAGGTGATCATGGCCGCGATGATCTCGCCGCGCGAGCGCGGTCGGTACAGCGGCTACCTCGGCGCCACCTTCGCGCTCGCCACCGTCGGCGGTCCGCTGATCGGCGGCGTCATCGTGGACACCCCGTGGCTGGGGTGGCGCTGGTGCTTCTACGTCGGCGTGCCGTTCGCGGTGGCCGCGATCGTGATCCTGCAGAAGACGCTCAAGCTTCCGGTGGTCAAGCGCGAGGTCACCATCGACTACCTGGGCGCGACGCTGATCAGCGCCGGTGTCTCGCTGCTGTTGGTGTGGGTCTCGCTGGCGGGCAAGAACTACGCCTGGGTCTCCTGGCAGACCGCGGCCATGGTGCTCGGTTCGCTGCTGCTGATCGCGCTGGCGATCCGGGTCGAGGGCCGGGCGAAGGAACCGATCATCCCGCTGTGGTTGTTCAAGGAGCGGACCATCGTGCTCGCCGTGCTCGGCAGCCTCGCGGTGGGTCTGGCGATGATGGGCTCCTCGGTCTTCCTCAGCCAGTACTTCCAGATCGCCCGCGGCAAGTCGCCGACGGTGTCCGGTTTGATGACGCTGCCGATGATCGGCGGCCTGGTGCTGGCCTCGACCGTGGTCGGCAAGCTGATCACCGCGACCGGCTTCTGGAAGCGCTACCTGGTGATGGGCGGCATCTCGCTGACCATCGGCCTGGCCCTGATGAGCACCGCTCGCGCGGACACCAACCTGTGGGTGTTGGGCGTGTACATGTTCGTGCTCGGCATGGGCGTCGGTGCGCTCCAGCAGAACCTGGTGCTCGCGGTGCAGAACGCGGTGCCGATCCACCAGTTGGGGGCGGCCAGTTCGGTCGTCGCGTTCTTCCGCAGCCTCGGTGGCGCGGTCGGCGTCTCGGCGCTGGGCGCGGTGATGGCGACCAAGGTCACCGGCTACCTGTCCGACGCGGGGCTCAAGTCCGGTGCGGGTGGCGGGGGCGGTATCCCGAACGTGCATCACCTGGCGGAGCCGGCGCGCGGCATCGTGGAGACCTCGTACGGGCACGCGGTCGGCGACATCTTCCTGTTCGCGGCCCCGTTCGGCCTGCTCGCGCTGGTCGCGGTGCTGCTGATCAAGGAGGTGCCGCTGCAGACCGCGCAGGCGGTGGTGGTGGCCAAGGCCGAACCGCCGGTGCCGGTGCCGGTGCCGGCGCCCGCGGTACGGATCGACAAGGTCGAGGCGCGCACGCCGTAGCGCCGGCGAAACGGGAAAACGCGAAACGCGGCTCGGGTCCACCC
>NZ_JBHZAV010000194.1:0-17626 GCF_042754445.1 Embleya sp. NPDC059213 | reverse complement strand
ACCAGCGCGCACGTCCCGGCGACTTCCCCCCGCCGGGACGGGCGTTCCCGCACGCCGCCGGCGGGCGAAGGCGGCGGCCCCGCCGGCCACGAGCGGTTCGTGGTCGGCGGGGCCGGGGGCTGCCGTGCCTTCGGATCGGTGTTTCGGGTCAGCGGATCGTCCTGAAGATCGGTGCCCGGTCGGTGACGCCGGCCAGGCCGTTCTGCCACAGGTACTCGACGGTGCTGCGTTCCTGGGCGTCCGGATTCGGGTTGGTACAGGACGGGCCCGGGCCGCCGCCGGACATCAACTCGCTGCACGGACCGGAGTAGTCGTCCGGCAGGCCGAGCACGTGGCCGGTCTCGTGCGCGGTGACGCGGACCGAGTAGTACTCCTGGTTCTGGGCGTAGTCCAGGAAGATGTATCCCTGGCCGTGTCCGTCCGTGTCGGCGTACGAGCCCTGCGGGTCGTCGCCCTCGTAGTAGGCGAAGTCGGCGTTCCCGCTGCTCTCGCTCAATTGCACGTTGCCCACCGAGTCGTTCCAGATCTGGGCGCTCTGCGCTATCTCGGACGCGAAGGACGGCGCCTGACTGGCGTCGTAGGTGATGGTGACGGTCTGCAGGCCGGGGTGGGTGGCCTGCTTGGCCTGCACGGACTTCATCACCGCGGCGAAGAACGCCTTGTTCGCGGCCTCTTGGGCGGGCGAGCCCGCGTAGGTCGAGGTCGCATGGTGCCGGGGGGCGGCATGGGGGGCGGCCTGGGACGGAGCAGCGGCGGCGGGCACCGCCATCAGGGCGGCGACCAGGCCGAGGGCCGGCACCGCCGAGAACACCGTCTTGCGACGATTCATGGGGAGACTCCATTCGTGCCGGTGGATCCCCGGTCGCCGGTGGGACACCGGGCACACTCCGGGGGGACTCCGGTCAGGCCGAGTGTGTCCCCGCCGGCAAGCGGCGCGGATGATGCCAGCCGGTGATAGCACGATCCGATCCGGGGCCCTGACCCCTCGTGCCGACCCCCGGGGGCGCGCTCACGCCCGGAGCGGCAACACCGCGCGGGCGCGGACGAGTTGCCCGTACGGCTCGGCGGTGCCGGCGGGCAGTGTGGCCAGCCACAGCACGTCGTCGGCGGCGCGCTCGACCGCCGCGTCCCGCTCGGCGGGCTCCATCGGTTCGGCCGGATCCGCGCGGCACACGCTCGCGGCGTTGACGAGGATGTCGCGCCGGGAGGCGTCCTCGGTCAGCTCTCGGGCCAGGATCCGCATCGCGGCGACCCGGCCGATCATCGACGGGACGCCGATCCACGCCGGCCAGCCTTCGGCCGCCGCCCGCCCCTCCTCGACGGCGCGCACGTAGTCGTCCATCACCTCGGCCAGGTCGGCCAGGCTCGCCCGCTCCACGTCGAAACGCGCGCGCAGCCGGTACGGCAGATGCCGCAGTTCGCCGAAGTCGCCCGCCAGGAGTACGAATCGGGCCCCGTCGCGCAGCAGCGGCCGGAACGCCTCGATCAGCCGGTGGGTGTCGTGGTTGTCGGTCCGTACGTAGGACCCGACCTGGTCCTGGTTGCGTACCCCGAAGGCGATCCGGGCGGCGGCGCCGGCGATCACCACGTCCACGCCACCGTGTCGGGCGCCGAGGGTGTCGGCGAGCGTGCCGACGCCGGCCGGATCGTCGGGTGCCAGGGTCGCCGACCTGGGCGCGAACCCCTCGGCGCGCAGCCGGGCGACGGCGGCCCGCCCGCGTTCCGGGTCCGGGGACGTCAGGTAGACCACGCCGTCATCGCCGAGGCGGCGGCACAGCCCGCGCACCAGCGCGAGGCCCAGCGCGCCGGTCGCGCCGGTGACGAGCGCGGTCTTGGCCATGGTGATCCCCGATTCCCTGTTCGAGCGTTCCGCTCGGCGTATCTCTACGATCGTGCCGGGGCGGCGCCCGAGCAACGACGATGCTCGCAACCCCGGTTAACCCAGGGGTTACCGATGACGAGAGGGAACCGGGAATCGAGACCGGCTGCGATCGGCCGATCCCACCGGGCACCGCAGGGCGCCGCACGGCGTGACCGGGCACAGGGACGAACGGCGGGGGCGTATGGAGCTGCGGGACATCGAGATCTTCCTGGTGCTGGCGGAGGAGTTGCACTTCGGCCGCACCGCCGAGCGGTTGCTGGTCTCCTCCGCCCGGGTCAGTCAGGCGATCAAACAGCAGGAACGCCGCATCGGCGCCCCCCTGTTCGAGCGGACCAGCCGACGCGTGGCGCTGACCCCGATCGGCCGGCAACTGCGCGACGACCTCGCGGTGGGCTACCAGCGCATCCAGGACGGGATCGAGCGGGCCGCGGCGGCGGCGCGCGGCCTGTCCGGGACGCTGCGGCTGGGCACCATGGACGCGACACTGGCCGAGATCCCCGACGTCCTGGACACCTTCCGGACCCGGCATCCCGATTGCGAGCTGCGCATCCGCGAGGCGCACCTCGGTGACCCGTTCGGGCTGCTGCGCAGCGGTGAGGTCGATCTGCAACTGGTCTGGCTGCCGGTCGAGGAGCCCGATCTGACGGTGGGTCCGATCGTGCTGAACGAGCCGCTGGTGCTCGCGGTGTCGGCCCGGCACGAGTTCGCCGGGCGTACCTCCGTCTCGCTCGAAGACCTGGCGATCGGGCCGGTGTTCCGGATCGACGACTCGGTCCCGGCGTACTGGGCCGAGGCGATCAATCCGAGCCAGACGCCCAGTGGCAGGCCGATCCCGCGCGGCCCCGCCAGCACGACGGCCCAGGAGACGCTGACCGCGATCGCGGCCGGACTGGCCATCTCGCCGGTGCCCCTGCACGCGGTCAAGTACTTCCCGCGCGGCGACATCGCCTACATCCCCATCGACGACGCGCCCACCCTGGCGTGGGGCCTGGTCTGGCGCACGGCCGCCTACTCGCCCCTCGCCCAAGCCTTCACCCGCGCCGCCACCGACACGCTCGCGGCCTCGGCCGAGCCGGGCAAGGGCCGGGCGAGCGCTACCCCCCGGCCCTGACCCTCCCTCTGCCCTCCTGCTCCGGGCTCGCCGAGCCCGCCACCGCTCGCGGCATCGCGACCAGCGCCGACACCGCCGCGCCGGCCACGCACCCCGCGGCCACGGCGAACGCCGCGGCGTACCCGTCGGCGAGCGCGGCCGGTGTCGGTGCACGATCGCCGGCGCGCGCGGCCGTCGTCGAGGCCGCCACCGTGCTCAGCACCGCCAGGCCCACGGCGCCGCCGACCTGCCGAACGGTGTTGAGCAGCCCGGCCGCCACGCCGCCTCGGGCGGGCGGGACCCCGGCCGTTGCGGCCAGCGTGATCGGCGTGAAGGCCGCCGCCGTCCCGATCCCGAACAGCGCTCCGGGAATCGCGATGGTCGACCAATACGGGCCGTCCGGGCCGGTGGTCGCGCCCGCCGCCAACCCGGCCAACCCCAAGGCGCCCAGCGCGCAATACAGCGCGACGGCCCCTCGCGGGCCGAGCCGAAGGCTGAGCGGCCCGGCGGTGCGCGCCCCGATCATCATGCCGAGGCCGATCGGCAGGAAGCCGGCCCCGGCCCGCAGCGGCGCGTAGCCGTGTACGTACTGCAGATCGAACGACAGGAGGATCAGCGTCGCGACGAACCCCAGGGTCAGCAGGAACATCACCGCGTTCGCGCTGCGCACCGACCGGAGCCGGAACAGTCCCGGCGGCAGCAGCGCGTCCGCGGCCCAACGCCCCTGATGCACCACGAACAGGCCGAGCACGAGCAGCCCGCCGGTCAGCACCGGCCACACCGACGGGCTCGCCCACGCCGCGCTTTCGGAGCGCATCACCGCGAACACCACCGCCGCCGACCCGGCGGTGACCAGCGCCGCGCCGACCACGTCGAGCCGTCGGCGCCCGCCGGTACCGCCCGCACTCGGTGCGAGCACGCCCGGCGTGACGAGCACGGCGGCGATGCCCAACGGCACGTTCACCAGGAACACCCACCGCCAGCCCAGCCACTGGGTCAACACCCCGCCGAGCACCGGCCCGGCTGTGGCGGCGATCCCGCCGACCGCACTCCAGGTGCCCAACACCCGGGCACGACGCGGCCCTTCGGGAAAGGTGGCGGTCAAAGCGGCCAGCGTGGCGGGCATCAGGAACGCCGCCCCCAGCCCCTGCGCCGCCCGGGCCGCCGACAACATCGCGGGCGATACGGCCAGGCCGCAGAACAGGCCGGCGGCGGTGAAGAACGCCATGCCGAGGCACAGGATCCGGCGCAGCCCGTACACATCACAACACCGCCCGCCCAGGAGCAGGAACCCGGCGAAGGCGAGCGTGTAGGCGTTGACCACCCACGGCAGCGCGGCGGCGGAGTAGCCGAGGTCGACCCGGATGTCGGGCAGCGCCACCGACACGATGGTCGCGTCCAGGACCACCACGAACGTGCCCGCACAGGCCAGGACCAGCACCAGGCGCTCGCGCCGTCGCTCGGTCCGCTGCTCGATCGAGGGTGTGACGTCGGCTTTCATCGATCCTCCCCAGGCGTGCGTGATCGACCGGCGCGCCGCCGATGCGGACCTTCGCGCTCGGGGCCGGATCACGTGGGATCGACCTTGCCTTCTCAACCCGGGTTGAGGTCAACTGAACCGATGAGCGACACCTTGGTACCGGTGGGCAACGTCGCCGACCGCTTCGACCTGCCGATCTCGACGCTGCACTACTGGGAGCGCCGCGGGCTGGTCACGCCGCACCGGCTCGCGGGCCGGCGGTACTACGACGCCGAACAGCTCTACCGGATCGCGCTGATCCGGCTGTGGCGCGACACCGGGTTGATGTCGTTGGACGAGATCGCCGCCGTCCTGGCCGGCCGCACCGCGACCCACACCTGGCGGGACACCGTCACCTCCAGGATCGCCGCCCTCGACGCGCAGATGCAGCGACTCGACACCGCCCGCGGCTACCTGCACTACATGCTCGAATGCACCCGCGACAATCCGGCCGCCGACTGCCTCCAGTTCCGCAAGGAGGTCGTGGTGCCCGCCCCGAAGGACTCGACGGCAGGACCCACGACCGGCGCACCGCCGAGCTCGTGAACCCGGGCGCACCCGGGTGCGCGGGCGGCGCCCTCCGCGCGCGACGGCGCGCGGGAGCCGGACCCGCGAACGCCTTCCCGCGCGGTGGGAGGGACCGCGGACTACCGCCCGGGCAGCACCCATTCCCTCGGGTCGCCGTCGGGGCGGCGGACGGTGCCGGCGGCGAGGTCCTGGAAGCCGGCGAGGCGGTTGCGGACGGAGTCGGCCACGTAGTCCTCGATGGACGCGGCGAGCCCGAGCCCGATCAGCGCGCGCACACGTTCCACCGCTTCGGGAGACAGGTTGACGCGGACCTCGGCCCCACCGGCACGGGTTGATTCGATACTCATCCGCCGGACGCTACCGCGCCCCACCGACACCACCGCCTCGTCGCCGGCCGGTTCCCGGGCGGCGGCCCCACTCGTCGCGAGGCCACCGCGCGTTCACCGGGATCAGCGGGGCGAGTCCCGGTGTCGGGCCAGTTCGAACTCGATGAAGGCCGCGATCATCGCGCGCCAGACGGCCTCGGCCACCTCCGGGGCCAGGCCCTCGACCGTCGCCCGTTCCCGGGCGGCGGCCACCACCTGTTCCACCCGGTCGGGGGCTCGTACCGCCGCCTCGTCGGCCTTGAAGTCGGCTGCCGCGCGCACCAGTTCCTGGCGTCGCGCGAGCAGCCGGGTCAGCTCCAGGTCGAGCGCGTCGATGCGGGCCCGAACGTCGGCGAGATTCTCGGGATCGGACATGCCCGCATCATCGCAGCAGGCCCGACGCACTCCCGGCACGGCCCCGGACCCGCGCGGCCGAGACGACGGCCGCTCCGGCTCGCCCGGCGCCACGACGCGGGTTCCCGTGGGTAGTGCGCCACCGGACGCCCGCCCCGAAGCATCTGCCCGATCCCGCCCGTGCCGTCGCGGCGCGCCCGACCGTCCCGGGGCCGGTGGCGCCGACTCGCCTACACTCCGGTTGTGTCCGACCTGACCTCCCCGCCCCCGCCTCCCCCGCCCGGCGACGACGCACTCGACGCGGTCGCGGTGCTCGCCGACCCGGTACGCCGGGCGCTGTACCGCCACGTCGCCGCGGCCCAGGGGCCCGTCGGACGAGCGGCGGCGGCCGACGCGGTCGGGATCCAGCGCACGCTCGCCGCGTTTCACTTGGACAAACTGGTCGAGGCACGGCTGCTGAGTACCGAATTCGCGCGGCCGGCGGGTCGCAGCGGCCCGGGTGCGGGTCGACCGGCGAAGTTGTACCGGCGCAGCGCCGTCGAGACCAGCGTGAGCCTGCCGCCGCGGGCCTACGACACGGCCGGGCAGATCCTCGCGGACGCGGTCGAGCGGGCGGGTGCGGATCGGGCGGTGCGCGGGGCCGCCTACGACACCGGACTGGTCGCCGGGCGCACGCTCGGCGGGCCGCCGGCGGAGGGCGCCGACGAGCACGATCGGGTGGTCACCGCGCTGACGGCACGCGGATACGAACCGGTCCCGGCGGCGGCCGACGAGCCGCACGGCGCCTCCCGGATCCTGCTCCGGAACTGTCCCTTCCACCAACTGGCCGAGGATTTCCCGCCGCTGGTGTGCGGCATGAATCTGGCGCTCCTCGAAGGGCTCCTGGACGGTCTGGGCGCGTCCGGATACCGGGCCGGGCTGGACTCGGTGCCGGGTCGCTGCTGCGTGGTCGTCGAACGGGCGACGGGGGCGAACCAGGAGGGCTCGACCGGATGATCCGCACGCACCGGGTGTCGCGGACGGTTCCGCGACGGATCCCCCGGCAAATCCCGGGAGCGGCCCGCGAATCTCTAAAAACAATTCTCATTGACATAGAGCTCGGCGCCTGGTGAGGTGATCCCATGCCTTCGACCCACCACATCGCCCAGTTCAACGTCGCCCGCATGCTCGCCCCGCTGGACACCCCGACGATGGCCGAGTTCGTCGCCGGCCTCGATCCGATGAACGAACTCGCGGACCACGCGCCCGGCTTCGTCTGGCGGCTGAAGGGCGAGGACGAGGGTGCCCGCGACGCGACGGACATCCGTCCGTACGACGCCGACACGATCGTCACCATGTCGGTCTGGGAAACCCCGGACCAGCTCTGGGAGTTCGTCTACCGCAGCGGCCACCTGGAATACCTGCGCCGCCGCCAGGACTGGTTCGCGCACATCGCCGAGATGTCCCAGGTCCTGTGGTGGCTCCCGGCCGGCATCATCCCGACCTCCGCCGACGGCCGGACCCGGCTGGACCATCTGCGCGAACACGGCCCGACCCCGTACGCCTTCACCTTCCGCAACCGCTTCCCGGAGCCGGCCCCGTCGTCGACACCGGCCCTGCAGCCGGCCGACATCGCCTGACCGAGCGATCCGCGCCCGAGCCCAGGCCCGGGCGCCGCGACATCAGGGCGTCAGGGCCGCGTCCACCGCCTTGGTGTCCCAGTAGAACGGGCGAATCTCGGTGATCAGGCCGTCCCGAACAGTGATCATCTGCATCACCCAGGTGTCCAGGACCCGCCCGGTGGCCCGTGCGGTCAGCAGGCCCCGGTTCAGGATCGCCACCGACTCCCCGTCGACCGCGAAGCGCTGTTCGAGGAACTCCATCTCCCGCCACGCCTCGCTCATCGCGGCCATGAAGTCCTCGATCCCGCTCGGACCGTACCGGGGCCCGCCGTAGGGCAGGCCCGGGGCCTGGTACATGACCACGTCCGGCGCGAGACACGCGGCGAGTTCGGCGAAGCTCGCCCTGCCTCGACCACCGGCGCCGATATAGGCGGCCTCGGCGGCAAAGAACGCCTCCAGGACGGCACGCGCATCGTGTTCGGGTCGGGGTGCGGGCTCGGGTTCGGATCCGGGCTCGGGTCGGGGCATGGACGCGGGCTCGGTCGTCCTGGTCGGGGCCGTCCTGTCGAAACTCATGAACCCATCGTGACCACTCGAACCACCCACCCGCCGGCGGCAATCGGTCGTCACGCTTCGCCGCCGCCACCCTCCCTGCGGTGTGCCCGGCGTCACACGGAACCTTTTCGGGCCGGGCGTCCTCTTCCCGACGACCGGCTGACAACTCGTCAGCCCGGAGAGGGGACCGCGTCGTGGACATCACCACCGGAGCCGCCGGAGGCACCGAGCCTGCCGAAGGCACCGAACCGGCCGAACCCACCCGACCCGACGGAACCGCCGCGCCGACCGCCTCCACTGCCACCGCCGGCGTTGCGAGACGCGCCGGCACGGCGGTGGCCGCGCTGCTCGCCGCCGATGCCCTCCTGCACGCGTTCTGGGCGACCGGCTCGACCTGGCCCGCCGACGGCACCGAGGCACTCTCCCGCGGGCTGCTCAACGCCGACGTCCCGTTCACCCCGCGCACCCTGCTGCCGCTCTGCGCGCTGCTCGGCACCGGCGCCGTCGGCGTGTTCGCGCACAGCCGGGGTCGAGGCGGCCGGGTCGGCGCGCTGATCACCGCGGCGGTCGCCGCCGGACTCGCGATCCGGGGCACCGTGGGCCTGGTCTGGGCGGCGGGCATCGGGACCGACCCGGACAGTACGTTCCACCGCCTCAACCTCGCCGTCTACACGCCGGTATGCCTGACCTTCGGCTACGCGGCGGCGCGCCTGGCCCGGACCGGCTTCCGCCCGACGTCGAGCCGAGCGCCCCGGCCCCGGGCCACCGGGAGATGATCACCACCGTGCCGGATCGCCGAACCGAAGACCCGAGCCGGGACCCGACCCGGGGTCGGGCCGAGGACCGCGTCGCCCGCGCCGCCGACCGGCGCACCCGCGGCGTCGCCCTCGCCCGCGCCGCCCGTCGCGGCGACACCCTCGCGATGAGCGACCTGCTCGACCACCTGATCCCCTACGTCTCCGCCATCTGCGGTCCGATCGCCCCGGACGCCCGTCAGGACGCGGTCCAGGAGACGCTGGTGGTGGTCTTCCGCGCGCTGCGCAACCTCGACGAACCGGAGGCGCTGTACGGCTGGGTCCGGGCGATCGCCGTGCGCGAGGCGATCCGGATCGCCCGCCGCGCCGGGCGCGACACCCCCGTCGAGGCCACCGAACCGCCCGCGCCCGGCGACCCGCAGTTGGCCACCGACATAGACGACGTACTGGGCAGGCTGTCGCCCGAGCACCGCGCCGTCCTGGTCCTGCGCGACGTCGAGGGTTTGGACGAACAGACCGCCGCCGACCTGCTCGGCGTCCCCGAAGGCACCGTCAAGTCCCGGTTGCATCGCGCCCGGGCGGGATTCCGAAGGATGTGGACGGCATGACCGAGCCACTCGACCCCGACAACACCCGATCGCCCGACGGACAACCCGCCGAAACGACACCGGCGGCAGGCGAGGCCACCGGCATCCGGCCGGTCCACGTCGACGCGGTGGCCCGGCTGCGGGCGCTGACCGCCGGCATCGCGGGTGCCCGGGTGGTCGAGGGTGTGCTGCCCGCGCCGTTCGCCGAGGTCTGGGCGGTGATGGGCGACCTGGAGCACGGTTTCGGCCGGTTCCAGCCGGACATGCGCCGGGTCCGGGTGTCCCGGCGCGACGGCGATCGGGTCGAGGCCCACGCGCGCAGCCGCTACGGCATGCGGGCCCGCTTCGACGGGATCCTGCGCCCGGGGTGGTGCTGGCTGCAGAGCCGATTCGTGATCATCGGCATGGCCGCGGTCGCCGAGCACGACACGACCCGGGTCGCGCTCACCGGTGGGGTCCGGGTACCGGGTCGAGCCGCCATCGTGCCGATCGGCGCGGAGCGCGAACTACGCCTGGCCCTGGCCCGATTGCACACGACGGTGAAGGCCGGCTGAGCGAACCGCCCACGATTTCGCCGCGTTCCGCGTTCCCGCGCCGGCGGCGCCACGTCAGCCGCGCAGCGTGGCGGCGGCCTTGAAGGTGCGCAGCACCGGCGCGGTCTCGATGCGGGTGATGGCGTCCAGGGCGACCCGGCGAATCAGGTAGTGGTGCAGGGCCTCCGCGTCGCTGCACAGGGCGTGTGCGACCAGGTTGGTGGGGCCGGTCGTGGCGGCGACGACGGCGAGTTCCGCGTGACCGGCCAGCTCGGTGGCGACCTGGTCGAGGCGGCTGGGCGCGACCTGCATCCACAGCAGCGCGGACACGCCGGCGCCGAGGAAGGCCGGTTCGATGTCGATGTCGAAGAACAACGCGTCGCGCGAACGCAGTCGGCTCAGCCGGCGGGCCGCGGTGGCGGGCGTGGAACCGGTCGCGGCGGCCAGGTCCGCGTAGCCGGCCCGGGCGTCCTCGCGCAGCGCGGCCAGCAGGCACAGGTCGGCATCGGTGAGCGGGTACGGGTCGCCGTCCGCGGCGTCGGCGGCCGGGGCGTCGTGGACGCGCAGCCGGGCCTGCTGTTCGGGGGTGAGGGTGCCGACCCGGCCGCGCCACGCGGTGGGCCCGCCCAGGTAGGTGTGCAGCAGGTAGTGCGCGGAGACCGCGGTGATGCCGGCGGTGCGTGGGATGTCGCGCAGCAGGAGGGAGTGCGCGTCCGGGCCGCCGGGCGCGGTGTGGATGATCGCGACGATCTCGGTGCCGCCGGAGGTCAGCCGGACCCATGCGGTGTCGGGGCGGCGGGCCAACGCGACGGCGATGTCGTGCGCCGTGCGGGTGGCCGCGGTCAGGCGGACGAACCACTGGTGGGCGCGGGTGCTGCGCGGGGTCGGCAGGGCGACCACCCGCAGGCCGGCTTCGGCGTGCAGGCGGCGGTAGCGACGCACCACGGTTTGGGTCGAGGAGTCGAGGACGTCGGCGATGAGGGTGAACGGAGCGCGGGCATCGACGTGCAGGGCGTGGATCAGGCCCCGGTCGAGATCGTCCAGTTCGAGCATGTTCCTCAAAATATCCGACTCGGATGGATGAAATCATCGATCCGAACACCAAAGGTGGAACGGGATCCGGACGCCGGACCAGGGTGATGTCAAGCAGGACGCCGGGACGTCGACCGGCGCGGCACACCACTCACGGGGGATCCCATGACCGAGCACGCCAGCACGCCCGCCGGCGGCACCGCCACCCACGACACCCCGGCCGCGCCACCGGGCCCGCCGGCCCCCGTCGCCTACCGCCGGCGGTGGACGGCCCTGATCGCGCTGCTCACCGCCGAGGCGATGAACCTCCTCGACGCCACCATCGTCCAGGTCGCCGGCCCCGTCATCCACGCCGATCTCGGCGGCCCCGCCGCCGCGATCCCCTGGTACAGCGCCGCCTACACCCTCACCTTCGCCCTCGGCCTGCTCATCGCCGCCCGCCTCGGCGACATCGCGGGCCGCCGCCGGGTGTTCCGCATCGGCGTCACCGCGTTCGCCCTCACCTCGCTGGCTTGTGCGCTCGCCCCCACCGCCGGCGTCCTGATCGGCGTACGCGCGGCGCAGGGTGCCGCCGCCGCCCTGATCATCCCCCAGACGTTCGGCCTGATCCGCGCCATGTTCGACGGCCCCGAACTGCCCAAGGCACTGGGCACCATCGGCCCGGTCATGGGGCTGTCCGCGGTCCTGGGCCCGGTCTCGGCGGTGTGCTCACCCACGCCGACCTGTTCGGCACCTCGTGGCGCGCGGTGTTCCTGGTCAACCTGCCGCTCGCGGCCGCCGTGCTGGCCATCGCCCCGCAGCTGCGCGAGGACCGCGCACCGGTACGTCCCCGCCTCGACCCGACCGGCACCGCGCCGGCCATGGTCGGCATCGCCCTGCTGGTGTGCCCGCTCACCGCCGGCACCGGCGCACCGGGTCCCGGCGCCTGGGCCGCCGCGGCGCTCGGCGCCCTCGTACTGATCGTATTCACCGCCCACCAGCGCCGCGCCGCCGCGGCCGGCCGCACCCCGCTGGTCGAGCCGTCCCTGCTGCGCGGCCGTGTCTTCCCCGCCGCGCTGGCCACCTCCACGCTGTTCTTCGCCGTCATGAACGGCGTCATGATCACCGTGGTACTGCACCTCGAACTGGGCCTGGGCAACGGCCCGCTCGCCGCCGGCCTCACCCTGCTGCCCTGGTCCGCCGGCCTGGCCGTCGCCTCCTGGGCCGCCGGCAGCCGACTGCTCCCCCGCTACGGCACCCGCGTCCTGCACGCCGGCATCGGCTGCCTCGCCGCCGGCATCGCCGCCGCAGCCCTGGCCTACCGGGTCGCGCCCGCCGGCCACTACCCACTCGGCCTGCCCTTCGCCCTCGCCCTGGCCGGCCTCGGCGTGGGCCTGTTCACCACGCCGTTCTTCACCACCGCGCTGCGCCACGTCTCGCCGCAGGAGACCGGCTCCGCGGCCGGACTGCTCAACGCCGCCCAACAACTCGGCGGCACCCTCGGCGTCGCCGTCGTCGGCGGCATCTACCTGACCGGCGACGGCTCCGGACAGGCCGCGGGCCCCAGCGCACAACACGCCCTGGCGGCAGCCGCCGCACTCCTCGCCGCAACCGTCCCGACCGCCTACGCGATGACCACCCACCGCCACGGCCGAACCGCTCCAACCCCAACGACCAACGAAACCCCCTGACCCGACTCGGCCGGGGCGTGTTGCGCGCTCGGCCGGGCCGAGCGCGCCGCCGCCGTCGGCCCACCCCGGCCGCCGGTCCCGCCGCGCCGTCCGACGCGCAACTTCCGTTGGCCACAAGGGACTCGCCAAGCGACGGGCCGTCGACGCACCGGGTCTCACCCGTCGGCGCCCACCCACCCGACCTACCGCCCCACGATCGTGCCGGGCGGACTGCCTTGGGACGCCGCCGAACGCACGCTCGCCTACGACGCGTTGGGTCGACTGAACCGAGCGAGGAGCCCGAAGGGCGGATGCCGGGGTCGTGGTACCCGACGGGAGACCCAAGACATGCTCTAGGCCAACCCCAACTCCCCGACCATCTCGTCCCCGCGCAGCTCGCCCGTCAGGCGGAAGCCGAGCCCCAGGTAGAAGCCCTCGGGACCGCCTTCCCCCGGATGCCAGGTGGCGGTCAGGCGCGTACCGCCGCGACGGCGGATCTCGGCGGCCACGGACTCGACGGCGAAACGCCCATAGCCCCGGCCCTGTTCGCCGGCCGCGATGTTGAGCCGCCACAACCCCGAGCGAACATCGGGGCCCGCGCCGTCCTCCGCGAAATCGATGTCGAAGAAGGCCATCACAAACCCGACAGCTCGATCACCGTCGAAGATGAGGCGAGGCCAAGCGTTGTCCGGATACACATACGCCTGAGCCAGGGATTTCACAACCGGCGCAACCAAGTGCTCCTGATCGGGCCGAACCTTCAACCCCATCGCAACATCGACGTTGTCCGCCGTAACCGCACCCAACCGAAGCGCGCTCGTCATCCACCCACCGTAAACCGACCGTCAACCACTTCCCCCACCCCACCCACAGAGCAATCGGCCACGGGATCCACGCTTCACAACCTCCACCGCACCCTCGCCCCGCGCACCCACCGGACCGCGACAAGGTCGCCCGCCGGCCGGCCGAGGCAGCAAGCCCAAGCCATGGCCCCACCAGCTCGCTCCCGCGTCGCGGTCCCGAACCTCCCCCGCCCACAAGGGAATCCGCACGCGGCACCCGACCTTGATCCACTTCCGGTCCGAGTTGCTGCCCGTGGGCCTCCTGACGCCCGTCGGCGACACGTTCGGCGTTTCGGAAGGCGCGGGCGGACTGATGGTCACCGCGCCCGGGATCGTTGCGGCGTTCGCTGCGCCGGTGATCGCCGTGTCGGCCGGCGGGGTGGATCGCCGGGTGTTGCATCACCAACCCGGCCGACCTGCACAACCCGGTGGCCTTCGGCTACAGCCACATCGTCGAAGCCCCCAACCCCGACCTGGTCATCATTGCCGGCCAGTACGGCTCCGACCCGACCGGCGCCGTCGAATCGGCCGACTTCGCGGCCCAGGTCGAACGCTCCTTCGCCAACCTGGGCACCGCCCTCGCCGCGGCCGGCCTGGGCTTCCGGGACGTGGCCCGCCTCGGCACCTACATCGTGGATCACGACCACGCGAAGCTCGAAGCCCTCCTCGCGGTGATCACCCGCATCTGGGGCGACCGGCCGCCGGCCCAAACCCTGCTCGGCGTCGCCGCCTTGGCCCTCCTCGACATGCTCTTCGAGGTCGACGCAACAGCGGTCCGCCCACAGCCGCCCGCCCAATGAGTCCAATTGGACTCACCACCCACGCGTTGGACCCACCGCCCACGACCCACGCGCCGACCGCCCCACCGCGCGCACCTCAGCGGCGGGGTTCGACCCTCAGGTCACCGCGGGTCAACGCGAAGGTCGTGTCCCGGGCGAGCATGGCGTGCGGGAAGCCCGGGTCGATCGCGCTCGCCGCGTCCAGCCGGGCCGCCTGGGCGGCGGTGAAGTCGACCCCCAGCGCGCCCAGATTGTCCTCCAGTTGCGCGGAAGTGCGCGCGCCGATGATCGCTGCCGTCACATCCGGGTTCCGCAAAGTCCAGGCCAGCCCGACCTGGGCGGGTGTGTGGCCGGACTCTGCGGCAACCTCCTTCACGACGTCCACGATCGCGAGGTTGCGTTCGGTGAGCGCGCCATTGGCGATGGTGACGCTCCTGCGGGTGCCGTCGCCGGTTGCGGTGGTGGCAGCGGCGTTCAGGTCGTCGCGGCCGTACTTGCCGGTGAGCACCCCGCCGGCCAGCGGCGACCACGGAATGACCCCCAACCCCATCTCGCGGGCCATCGGGATCAGGTCGCGTTCCCCGGTGCGCTCGATCAGGTTGTACTCGATCTGCAACGCGACCAGCGGCGACCAGCCGCGCAGGTCGGCGATCGCCTGCATGCGCGACACCTGCCAGGCCGGGATGTTGGAGATCGCCACGTACAAAACCTTGCCCTGCCGAACCAGATCGTCCATCCCGCGCAGGATCTCCTCGACCGGCGTCGTGAAATCCCACAGGTGCAGGTAGAGCAGGTCGATGTAGTCCGTATTCAACCGCCCCAGACTGGATTCCACCGACGAGAACAGAGCCTTGCGGTGGTTGCCCCCGGAATTGGGATCGCCGGGCCGCCGCAGCGTCGAGTACTTCGTCGCCAGCACCAGGCTTTCCCGGTTGTCGCGGGTGAACTCGCCCAGCAGGCGCTCGGAACTGCCACCGGTGTAGGTGTCGGCGGTGTCGATGAAGTTGCCGCCGTGCTCGATGTAGCGCTCGAACAACCTGCGCGACTCGTCCCGCTCGGCGCCCCAGCCCCACTCGGTGCCGAAGGTCGCCGCACCCAGGGCCAGCGGTGAGACCCGCAGCCCGGAACGGCCCAGCAGCCGGTAGCTGTCGAGGGTGAGTGACATCGTGTCCTCCTGTGCTCGTGATCCGTCGTCGAGAATCAGTCTGTGGACGCCGCGAGCCGGGGATAAGGGAAGGAACTTCCTGGGAAGGCCGGTCCCACCCTGGATGTACGCTCGACGGTGATGACCCGCACCATGGATGCGACACACGAACTGGCCGCGTTCCTGCGAACGAGGCGCGAACGCCTGGACCCGGACGATTTCGCGCTGCCGTCACGTCGGCAGTCCCGGCGAACCCCGGGATTGCGCCGCGAAGAGGTCGCCGAACTGGCCGGGGTCAGCATCGACTACATCGTGCGACTCGAACAGGGCCGCGGCCTGCGGCCCTCGGTGGACGTACTGGAAGCGCTGTCCCGAGCGCTGCGCCTGGCCCCCGATGAACGCGCCTACCTCTTCGACCTGGCCCGGCACCGCCCCCGCAAGGCCGAGAAGCTCGCCACCGCCGCAGCACCGCCGCTGGCCCGCCTGGTCGCCGACCTGGCGCCGCTGCCGGCCATGCTGCTGAACCACCGCTACGACATCCTGGCCTGGAACAACGAAATGGCCAGGCTGCTGGTCGACTTCGCCGCCCTGCCGCCGTCGCAGCGCAACACGATGTGGCTGTGCCTGATGCATCCGGAGATCCGCGAGTTCTACGTCGACCGCGAACGCGTAGTGCGGGAGGGGATCGCCCACCTGCGCGCCGCCTGGGCCGCACATCCCGAGGATCGGGCACTGACCGACCTCATCGCCGAATTCACCGCACACGACGAGGAATTCGCGCGACTGTGGGACGAACAGGACGTCCGGGTCAACGGCCGAGGACACAAACTGATGCGACACCCCGACGTCGGCGCGATCGCACTGCACTTCGAAGTACTCACGCCGCTCCAGGACCAGGACCAACGTCTGGTGATCTACCGCGCCGCAGACGACGAAAGCCAGTCCGCACTGAACCGCCTGTCCGCACGGTAACCGCGACCCCTCCCACCCCCACCCACGCCCCAACCGGAGCCGGCCCCGGCGAAGGTCCAGCGGCTGGTGGGCCGGGCGGTCACGGACTCCGAGGCCCGGTTCTGCCGCACCAGAGTGAGCGAATCTCGCATACACCCGCTCCCGGCCGCAGGGCCCTCGCAGTGCGCCGAGTTGAAGACCGGTCCCCGGGCGCCGAGGCTGAAGAGCCTGCTCGCTGAGGTGAACAAGCCGGAGCAGGTGCGGTGGCTGGAGCTGCCCACGGACCAATTCGCGGACGTGCAGGAGAAGCTGGTGGAGGCGTGGCGGGCGCCGGGCGTTGAAGGAGTACCCGGCGAATCCGGAGCGAATGAAGCCCGCCCGCAGCCTCACGCTCCCAGCCGCGCTGTGCCATGTGCGGCAGACGGAGATCGCCGACTCGCGGGTGGACCCGCTCATGCAGCTCGTGCCGAAGATCAACACGCAGGCAGAGTGGAAGGTCGACAGGGAGCCGAATGCCGAGCTGAGGAAGGATCCGGGGCAAGGAGGGCATGCTTGCCGCGGGTTGCCGGGCCGGCATTGTCCGAGCCGTCCGGCACGGTGCGGCGGGTGATCTACCCGGTGGTCGGCGGGGAGACAACGCTTGAGCCTGGCTGCGGAGGCTGCGACGAACGAGGCCCGTACAAGGCGCGGGTTCGCACGGTGCTGTGGTCGTCGTACTCGGCGCACTGGCGGCGAATGCTCTCGCCGCTGCCGGGTGCGCTGGAGCTGGAGTGCAACAACCCGCGTACCGGCCGGTGATGGATGCGATCGACCTGCTCAAGCTGTATCCGAAGCAGCCGTTGAAGGAGGGGCGTTCATCGATCCGGCACAAACGGTGCCGCTTGCGGGGGTAATGCCCGGGCTGTAGCGGTCGGCCGTGGTGAACGACATGGGCCGGGTCGAGCGCATCCCGTACGAGCTGTACATCCTGATCGCGCTGCGGGACGCGGTGCGCCGGCGCACAACTGCCCACCAGGCGCCGCGGCCCCGGAGCTGCCGGTCGTTCTCGACATGCCAGGCAAGGTCGCGGACTGCCTCCGCACCAGCGCCCCGGAGCCCGCCGAGCGGGCCGCACGACCAAGGCGTGACCGTACGGCGGCGCGGCCGGGACAGCACCCCGCGTGTCACCGCTGTGCCCTCGACCCACCACCAACTCCTCGGCCACTGCCAACCGCTCGACAGCCCCTCGGCCAAGCCGCCACTGTCGCCTTGCACCCCGAAAGCACCCGGAAGCGGCCGAGCCGGCCGGCCACCGGCTGCCATCACGCGGCGTACTCAGGTATCGCCACTACCGCTCGCCGGACCACTGGAAGTCGAGGCCACCCCCTTCAGCCCGTCCACGGTTGACCCGGCGACACTCGCGCCAGGCATCTCCGCGCCAAGGGCCTCCCCGCTCGTGGACCGGGTCGACCATGACCGAG
>NZ_JBHZAV010000193.1:0-17863 GCF_042754445.1 Embleya sp. NPDC059213 | reverse complement strand
CGGCGGGGTGACCAGGCCCGCGCCGACCTGGCCGGTGCCCGCGACCTTGCCGGCGATGCCGGTGTTGATCTGCGGGAGGATGCCGGTGCGGACCACCTTGGTCACGTCGATTCCGGTCGGCGTGCCGCGGAAGTCCAGCACCGGGATCTGGTAGGCCGGGTTCTCCGCGAGGGTGATCTCGTACATCCGGCGGGTGGCCGCGAGCGCGTCGTCCACCTCGCCGCCGATGAACCGCACGATCGCCGGCGCCGCGGCCATCGCGAAGCCGCCGATGCCCGCGGTCTCGGTGATCGCCGAGTCGCCGATGTCCGGGTTGGCGTCGTCCGGGCCGTAGGCGCCCAGGTAGAGGCCGTCCGGGACCTCGGCGGGGCCGGTGTACCAGCGGTCGCCGGTGCCGGAGACCTGGATGCCGAAGTCGGTGCCGTTGCGGGCCATGGCCACCACGAGCGAGGAGCCGGGCACGTCGCGGCCCGCGTCCATGGCCAGCTTGCAGGCGGGCATGTCCAGGTTCAGGAAGAAGTGGTCGTTGCCGCCGACGAAGCGGGCCGCCTCGGCGATGTCCGAGGTCGGCGCGCCGCTGTCGATCATGTTCGGCAGCAGTTCGCGCAGCAGCATCAGGGTGCCCGCGCGGTTGCGGTTGTGGCCCTCGTCGCCCATCTGCAACATCTGCGCGATGATCGCCCGGATGTCGATCGCCTCGCCCGCGCGCACCGCGGTGCGCAGCAGCGGGCCCAGCACCGCCGACATCCAGCGCAGCCGGTCGATCACCTCGGGCCCGTACGCGCCGTAGCGCAGCACCTTGCCCAGGCCCTCGTTCAGCGAGCACCACGCGCGTGTGCCGTGCGTGGTGTCCTCCAGCTCGAACATCCACATCGACGGGCTGACCACACCCGCCATCGGGCCCACCGCGTGGTGGTGATGGCACGAGTCCAGTTCGGCGTGCCCCTCGGCGAGGAACTTCTCCGCCGCCTCGGGCGAGTCGGCCAAGCCCTCGAAGAGCACCGCGCCGATCAGCGCGCCCTTCATCGGCCCGGACGCCCGCGCCCAGTCGATCGGCGGCCCGGCGTGCCGGAACTGCCCGGCCCGCAGACCCAGTGCCTCGCTCGCGGGCTTGACGTCCACCAGATGCGGCGTGGACGCCAGCACCCGCTCGATGGCGACCCGGTTGGCCGCCTCGCGGCGCGCGTCGGCCAGCACGGTGGCCAGCGCGTCGGCGGTGCCGGGCAGCGGCGGACGCCAGTCGACGGCGGTGACCGGGACGGCCTGGGCGGCCAGCGCGTCGGCGAGCAGTTCGGCGCCGACCGTGACCACCGAGGGGTCCCGGGTCAGCAGCGAGCCGCCGTTGGGGTTGGGAGCACTCACGCGTCGAGCCCTTCTACGATCGCCACGGCGCGCCGGGCGGCCTCGGCATTGGACAGGTGGACCTCGGCGCCGGCGGCGGTCAGCGTCCGGGCCTGGGATTCCAGGTCCTGCGGGTCCAGGTCGGTGCCGCACAGCGAGATCAGCACGGTGGGCGCGTTCGGCCCGGCCGCGCGCAGCACCTCGGCCAGGTCGGCGGCCGGGTCCGCGTGCGCGCCGTGGCCGAGCACGACGTCCAGGAGCAGTACGGCGCAGGCCGGGTCGGCCAGTTCCTCGGCGAGCCGCTCCAGGCGCAGGCTCGGGTCGATCATCGGGTGCGGGCGGCCCGCGGTCAGGCCGTCGTCGCCGAAGTCGATCATCAGGTGCCCGGCGGCGCGCAGGTCCGCGGGCAGCGCCCAGTCGGCGCGCAGCGGGATGTTGGACGCGATCGGCCCGAGCCGGTCGGCGGCGATGATCATCGCCTCGTCGCACAGCGTGCCGCCGCAGAACAGCCCGCGCAGCGCGCCGGTGCGGGTGGCACGGGCCGCGTCGGGCCGCCAGACCCGGTCCTGCACACCCGGGTGTCCGATCGCGGCCAGCGCCTTGGTCGCGGCGGCCGTGAGGTCGTCCCGGCCCTGTCCGAGGAAGGCCAACTGCACCGGCGTGCTCAGCGTCGCGGCGTAGCGCTCGACCTCGGCCGCGACCGAGTCGGCGGGCGGCTTGGAGACCACCACGATCAGCTCGGTGGCCGGGTCGGCGTCCAGCATCGCCAGCGCCTGGAGTGTCGAGCGCGCGCCGACCGCCTCGCTCAGGTCGCGGCCGCCCACGCCCAGACAGTGGCTGACGCCGCTGCCGGCCGCGTGCAGCAGGCACATCAGTTCCTGCGATCCGGTGCCGGAGGCGGCCACCAGGCCGATCGGGCCGGGGCGCACCGAGTTGGCGAAGCCCAGCCCGACGCCGCCCACCATGGCGGTGCCGCAGTCGGGGCCCATCACCAGCAGGCCGCGTTCACGGCCGGCGTCCTTGAGCCGGATCTCCTGCTCGACCGGCACGTTGTCGCTGAAGATCAGCACGTCCAGGCCGGCTTCGAGGGCGTCCATCGCCTCGGCGAACGCGTGCGGGCCGGGCACCGAGACCAGGGCCAGGCTCGCACCGGGCGTGGCGTTCGCGGCGGTGCGGATCGTGCGCGGCGGCACGCCGGCGGCGGAGCCGATCCCGGTGCCGCCGCCGGTGGACAACACGAGGGCTTCCTCCAGCACCTCGCGGGCGCGCCGCAGCGTGTCCTCGTCGTCCGCCCGGATCGCCACGATCAGGTCGTTGGGTCCGGCGCCGTCGGGGGTCTCGAAGCCCATGCCCGCCAACAGGCCGACGTTGAGTTCGGTGGCCATCGCGACGAGCGCCTTGGTCACCCCGTCCACCGCGGCTACCGATCGGCTCACCTGCATCAGGCTGACCGAGTCTCGGTATGTTCCGCGGCGCAGCTCAAGCGCGCTGCTCACGGGCGCTCCTTCCTTCGGGGTACGGGAGTTCGGTTCCGTCGCCGGGCCCGTACGGGGCTTCGGCCACGGTTGGTACGGCGCCTGCGTCGGCCGCCTCGGCCCCGGCCAGCACGCCGTGGGCGAGGTCGGCGCCGGAGGTGTGGCCCACCGCCAGCAGGTGGCGCAGGCGCGGGAGTACGTCGGTGCCGCGGCCGACCGCGCCGATCAGGTCGACCAGTTGCGCGCAGCCGTCGCCGCCGGCGGCGTGGCCGAGCAGGGCGGCGGACAGGTCGGTGGTGCGGCCGGGGGCGTGTGCCGCGACCCGGGCGCCGAGGGTGTCGGGTGGCCGATCGCCACCGGGTTCGGGGTCGAGCAGGCGTCGGGCGAGCAGGAAGCCGCACAGCGCGTCGTCGCCGCTGGGGGTCAGCCCCGGGCCCAGGCCGATCAGGCGCAGCGCGGCGGCGGCGGCCCGCTCGGGGTCGGTCGCCGCGTACCGGCCCAGCTCGGCCAGGTCGGCGCGGGTCTGCCCGGACAGCCCGGTGCGGACCGGCGCCAGTGCGCCACGCAGCGCGGCGCGGCCGGCCCGGCGGGCGTCGGCGTCGCCCGGTGCGGGCGGGCGCGGCGGGGTCCACCAGCGGACCGCCGTCACCTCCAGCGCGCCCAGGCCCACCCGACCGTCGCCGATCCGGGCGTCGATGCGGCCGGCCGGCCCGGGGAAGGGCGACGCGGCGGTGCGGGCGGTGAGCACGACGGCGTTGGGCAGCCGGACCGCGTCGTGGGTGCACAGGGTCAGGACGGTGCCGTCCGGGTCGGCCAGGTAGATCGCGGCCGGGAAGACGCCGAGCACCCGGGCGGGCCGACTCGGCCGCTCCAGCACGGCACGCAGGCGTACCGAGGCCGAACCCGGCACCGACCTCGCCGCCGGCTCGTCGTGCTCTCCCGGGCCTACCACGATGGTGCCTCCCGGGAACGGTGCGGATGCGAGCGGTACGGATGCGAAGCGGTGCGCGGTCGGTGCGGTGCGGTGCGGGATCGAAGCGGATTCGAGAACGGTTTCGAGGCGGTGCGGAGCCGATGCGATACGGAACGAAGCCGTGCGTGCCGGTGGTGAACGCGGTGTGGTCGAGGCCCCCGGGTCGGGTGAGCGACGAGGTGACTGCTTTCCCGAAACGACTTGAATCGGACCGCTCTATGTCTGTTGTGAACGTAATCCAATGGCTATGGTCCTCGAATGGAGCAAGTTGCCAACCTTGGCGCACTTAATTCGCGTAATTTGCCAAGCCCTGGGGAAGGCCCCGGCGGCGTGCGAACCGCGAGTACCGGCACGCTCGTTCGCGGCGTGTCGGTCCGCGACGTGCTGAGCCTCTCCAGCCTGTCCGGCGCCCGACTGATGGCGGGAGAGCGCGGCTTGGACCGCGTCGTCCAGCGGCTCAACGTGATGGAGGTCCCGGACATCCTGCCCTGGACCAAGCCGCACGAACTCCTGCTGACCACCGGCTACCCGCTGCGCGAGACCCCGCAGTCGTTGTGCGACCTGGTCACCGAGCTGGAGTCGCGCCGGCTGGCCGCAGTGGGCATCAAGCTGGGCCGCTACCTGGACGAGTTGCCCGCCGACATGCTGGCGGCCGCCGATCGGGTGGGCCTGCCGATCATCCGGCTGGCCGACGACGTCGCTTTCGACGACATCCTCAACCAGGTGCTCACCGACATCCTCAACCGGCAGGCCGCGGTGTTGGCCCGCTCCGAGGAGGCGCACCGCGCGCTGGTCAGCGTGGTGCTCGCGGGCGGCGGCCTGGAGGCGATCACCGACGAACTCAGCCGGCTGCTCGGCGGCACCGTCATGGTCACCACGCCCGACGGCCGGCTGCTCGCCTCCTCCGCCTCGGAGGGCGTCGAGGCCAAGGCGTCCGGGCGCGGCGTGTTCGACGCCACCGGCCGGTTCCGGGTCGAGCGCTTCAAGCACGGCGCGCGGGCCCTGGAGGAGCCCGCCGCCAAGGTGGCGTTGGTGCCGATCCTGGCCGGCGCCCTGGACCACGGCCGGGTGGTGCTGATCTCCGCCGGCCGCACGCTCGACGAGAGCGACATCCAGGTGTTGGAACGCGCCGCCGCCACCGCGGCGCTGGTGATCACCAAGGAACTCGCGGTCGCCGCCGTGGAGAGCAAGTACCAGGGCGACTTCATGCGCGACCTGCTGGCCGGCCGGGCCGGCGATCCGGCGCACACCGTCCGGCACTGCGCCTCGCTCGGCTGGGCGATCGACCGCCCGCTGACCGTGGTGGTCGCGCAGCTCGAACCCGGCGAGGGCCCCGACCCGGAGAGCGACGACCTGCGGCCCGCACACGAACGCTTCGCCACCGCGTGGGGCATCGTGGTGCGCGAACGCGATCCGCGCGCGGCCGTGGTCGGCTACAGCCAGGAGGTCGTGGTGGTGATGGGCGCCTCCGAGCGCACCCCGCCCGGCGAACTGGTCCGACACATGGTCGCCCAGGTCTCCGGCGACGGCGGTGGCGGACGCCGCTCGTTCTCCACCGGCGTCAGCCGCGTGGTCACCGACCCGGCGCTGCTGCCCGAAGCCTACGAACAGGCCCGCCGCGCGGCCAAGGTCGGCCGGCAGATGCACGGCCCGGGCGGCATCGCCGACTTCGACAGCCTGGGTGTGTACCGGCTGCTCAGCCTGGTCCCCGACTCCGCCGAACTGACCAGTTTCATGCGGGAGACGCTCGGGGAACTCGCGAGTCGCGAGGACGAGGAGACCACCGACCTGCGCACCACCCTGGAGGTGCTGCTGGACACCAACCTCAACGTCGCCGAGACGGCCCGGATCCTGCACTTCCACTACAACACGCTGCGCTACCGGATCGGGAAGCTGGAACGGCTGCTCGGCGCGTTCACCACCGATTCGCATCTGCGGCTCAACATCATGCTGGCGCTCCAGGTCCGCCGCATGCGCGGGCTGTAGCGTAACGCGCACGTACGGAGAGACCCTTGGTTGTTCATCCATACGCCGACACACGAAGGCAACAAACCTTGGGTGAATTCCACAACACCGCCGGGCCGGATCTGTCACCTATCACCCAAGCCGCAGTGTCCGACCCGTCCATAACCTTCCCCCAACCTCGTGGCGAGAACGGCGGACTCCACCGGATCGCGCTCACCGTGCCGGGTCGTGCGACAACGAATCGCCCTCGCACCCCCCTACGCCTGGAAGGCGGCTGAACATGGCACTCGGCTTGGGATGGAAGCTCTACGGGGACGGCAGCACCCCACCTCCGGGTGAGGTCGTACGCCCCGACGAACGGCTCTCGTGGGGTCGGACCATCGGTCTGGGAGCACAACACATCGTCGCGATGTTCGGCGCGACATTCGTATTCCCGGTGGTCATGGGTCTGGACCCGAACCTGGCCATCATGATGTCGGGTCTGGCCACGGTGGTCTTCCTGCTCATCGTGCAGGGCAAGATCCCCAGCTACCTCGGCACCAGCGCCGCGTTCGTCGGCGCGGTCGCCACCATCCGCGCCGCCGGCGGCTCCAGCGCCACGGTGACCGGAGCGATCCTGATCGCCGGCGCCGTACTCGCGCTCGCCGGTGTGCTGATCCACCTGCTCGGCGCCGAACTCGTCAACAAGGCCCTGCCGCCGGTGGTCACCGGCGCCGTGGTGTTGCTGATCGGTTTCAACCTGGCGCCGGTGGTGGCCGAGGTCTACTGGCCGCAGGACCAGTGGATCGCCCTGCTGACGATGACCGCCGTGATCGCGATGACCGTGCTGCTGCGCGGCTTCTGGTCCCGCATCGCGATCTTCCTCGGCCTGGTCTTCGGCTACGCGCTGTCGTGGTTGTTCGACAAGGGCTTCGGCCAGATCACCTCGGTCCAGCCCGGTCAGCACGACGGCAAGGCATTCGCGCACGACCGGGTCGACTTCTCCGGCGTCACCTCCGCCGACTGGTTCGGGATGCCCTCCACGCACGCCCCGGACTTCAAGACCTCGGCGATCCTGGTCGCGCTGCCCGCCGTGATCGCGCTGATCGCGGAGAACGCCGGTCACGTCAAGGCGGTCTCCGAGATGACCGGCGCCGACCTGGACGGCAGCCTGGGCAAGGCGATCACCGCGGACGGCCTGGGCACCATGATGGCCAGCGCGGTCGGCGGCTCGCCCACCACCACCTACGCCGAGAACATCGGCGTCATGGCGGCCACCCGGGTCTACTCCACGGCCGCCTATTACGTGGCCGCCGTCGTCGCCGTGCTGTTCGGCCTGTGTCCCAAGTTCGGCGCCCTGATCGCGGCCACCCCCGGCGGTGTGCTCGGCGGGATCACCGTCGTGCTCTACGGCATGATCGGCCTGCTCGGCGCGAAGATCTGGATCGAGAACAAGGTCGACTTCGCCAACCCGATCAACCTGGTCCCGGTCGCGGCCGGCGTGGTGATCGGCATCGGCGGCGTCGCGATCAAGTTCAACGACGACTTCACCATCGAGGGCATCGCGCTGGGCACCATAGTCACGCTGGTGATCTACCACGCCCTGCACGCCCTGGCCCCCGCACACATGCGCGACCCCAAGGCCCCGGTCGACGTCGAACTGGAGGGCGGCACCGCGCTGTCCCTGGGCACCGTCGAGGAACACCGGCCCGCGGCACAGCCGTTGGCCGGCTCCACCGCCGCCGCTCCGCCGAAGAAGGCGCCGCCGACGTCGAGCTGACGCCGACCCACCCGACGCGCACCACCGCACGCGAACACCAGGAGGAGACGACACCGTGAAGCCGCCGGCATTCCGATATCACGCACCGACCGATCTCGCCGAGGCTCTCGACGCCCTCGACGCGGTCGGCCACGACGGGAAGGTCCTCGCCGGCGGCCAGAGTCTGATTCCGATGCTCAACATGAGACTCGCGGCCCCGGCCCACCTGGTGGACATCAACGGGCTCGCCGAACTCTCCTACGTCCGCACCGACCCCGGCGGCGTCGCGGTGGGCGCGCTCGCCCGGCACGCCGAGGTCGAGGCGGACGAGGCCGCACACGCGGTCGTCCCCCTGCTGCGCCAGGGTCTGCGCCTGGTCGCCCACCCGGTGATCCGCAACCGCGGCACCACCGTGGGCAGCCTCGCGCACGCCGACCCCTCCGGCGAGATGACCGCGGTGCTGGCCCTGCTCGGCGGCTCGATGACCCTGGCCCGCAAGGGTGCCACCCGCACGGTCGCCGCCGAGGACTTCTTCCTCGGACCGCTGGAATCGTGCATCGAAGCCGGCGAGTTGGCCGTGGCCGCGCACTTCCCGCACCTGCCCGGCCGCACCGGCACCGAGTTCACCGAGATCGCCCGCCGACACGGCGACTACGCGATGTGCGGCGTCGCGGCGGCGGTCACCGTCGACGACGACCTGCGGATCGTCTCGGCCCGCGCCGCCTACCTCTCGCTCTCGCCCGTCCCGCTCGTGCTCGACCTGACCGACGCGCTGATCGGCCGCACCGCGGACACCGCGGTCTGGGAGGACGCGGCGAAGCTGGCCGCCGGCAGCCTGGAGCCCGAGCCGGACATCCACGCCACCGCCGAGTACCGCATGCAGTTGGCCGGCGTACTCACCGCCCGCGCCCTGCGCACCGCCACCGAACGCGCGGCCCTGGTCGACCCGAACCCCACCGCACCGAGCAGCACCGGCACCGACGAGCGGAGCGCCTGATGACCGAGACGCAGATCCCCACCGAGCAACGCCTCGACATCCGGCTGAACGTGAACGGCGTCCTGCGCACCGCCACCGTCACCCCGCGCCGGCTGCTCTCCGACTGCCTGCGCCACGATCTGGGGCTGACCGGCACCCACGTGGGCTGCGAGCACGGGGTGTGCGGCGCGTGCACGATCCGGGTGGACGGCAAGCCGATGCGCGGCTGCCTGATGTTCGCGGTCAGCGCCCAGGGCCACGAGATCACCACGGTCGAGGGACTGGCCGACGCCGACGGCACCATGCACCCCGTGCAGCAGGCGTTCCGCGAGTGCCACGGCCTCCAGTGCGGCTTCTGCACCCCCGGCTTCCTCACCGTCGTCTCCGCCTTCCTGGAGGAGAACCCGGCACCCACCGAGGAGGAGGCCCGCGAGGCCGTCTCCGGCAACCTGTGCCGCTGTACCGGGTACCAGAACATCGTGAAGTCGGTACTGCGCGCCGCCGAGATCACCGACGAACGCCGGGCCGCGCAGGCCGAGCAGGCCGAGGGGGACGCCCGATGACCACCAAGATGTTCGGCGCACCCGTACAGCGCACCGAGGACCTGAGGCTGCTGGTCGGCAACGGCCGCTACCTCGACGACCTGGGCCAGGGCGCCTACGAGGCCGCCTTCGTGCGCAGTCCGCACGCCCGGGCCAGGGTCACCGGGATCGACGTCACCGGCGCGCTCGACGTCGACGGCCTGATCGCGATCTACACCTACGAGGACCTGTCCGGCCGGGTCGCCGAGCCGCTGCCGCTGCTCATCCCGCACCCCTCGCTCACCCACGGCCGTACCGCCTACCCGCTGGCCAAGGAGTTCGTCAACCACGTCGGCGAGGCCGTGGTGATGGTCGTCGCCCGGGACCGTTACCTGGCCGAGGACGCCTGCGAGCGGATCACCGTCGAGTACGAACCGCTGCCGCCGGTGGTGGGCATCGAGAACGCCCACCGCGCCGAGCGCCTGGTGCACGACGACGTGCCGGGCAACTGCGCCGCGCACTTCGTCCAGGAGGTCGGCGATGCGCCCGCCGCGATCGCCGCCGCGCCGAACCGGCTGGAGCTCAAGCTCGACATCGAGCGCAGCGCGTGCATGCCGATGGAGGGCCGGGGCGTCTACGCCCGCTGGGACGCGGCCGACGCGAGCCTGCGGGTGTACACCTCCACCCAGACCTCCACCGGCGTACGCGCCGCCGTGGCCGCCAAGTTGGACCTGCCGCTGGACCGCGTCGAGTGCGTCACCCCCGACGTCGGCGGCGGCTTCGGCGTCAAGATCGTGCACCCCTGGCCCGAGGAGATCCTGATCCCGTGGGCGGCCCGGCTGCTCGACCACGAGGTCAAGTGGACCGAGGACCGCCGCGAACACTTCATCTCCGCCGCCCACGAACGCGGCCAACTCCAGACGGTACGGGTCGGGTTCGACGACGACGGCCGACTGCTGGGCCTGGACGTGGAGATCCTGCACGACAACGGCGCCTACACGCCGTACGGGATCATCGTCCCGATCATCACCTCCACCCAGTTGCTCGGCCCGTACAAGCCCGGCGCCTACCGGGTGGACTTCCGCAGCCTCTACACCAACACGGTGATAGTGACGCCGTATCGCGGCGCCGGCCGCCCACAGGGCGTGTTCGCGATGGAGCGGGCGATGGACGCGATCGCCGACCACCTGGGCAAGGACCGCACCCAGGTGCGCGCGGTCAACTTCATCCAGCCGGACGAAATGCCGTACGACCACGGGCTGTTGTTCCAGGACGGCCGGCCGCTGATCTACGACTCGGGCGACTTCCCGGCGTCGCTGGACGCGCTCAAGAAGTTGGTCGGCTGGGACGAGTTCGAGGCGTACCGGGCGCAGGCGCGGGCCGAGGGTCGTCGGGTCGGGATCGGCGTGGCGTGCTACGTCGAGGGCACCGGGGTGGGCCCGTACGAGGGCGGCCACGTCCAGGTCGAGACCACCGGCAAGGTCAACGTGGCCACCGGGCTGACCAGCCAGGGCCAGGGGCACCAGACGGTGTTCGCGCAGATCGTCGCGGACGAGTTGGGCGTGCCGATCGAGGACGTCACGGTGACCACCGGCGACACTCGCCGATTCCCCTACGCGGTGGGCACGTTCGCCTCGCGGGCGGCGGTGATGAGCGGCAACGCCATCGCGCTGGCGGCGCGCAACGTCAAGGCCAAGGCGCTGCGGATCGCGGGCGAGGCGCTGGAGGCGGATCCGCGCGACCTGGAGATCGTCGACGGGCACGTGCGGGTCAAGGGCAGCCCCGGTTCGTCCGTCGCGCTCGGCACGGTCGCGGTGTTGTCCAACCCGCTGCGCTACGCCTTCGACGAGGCGTCCCAGGCGGCCACCCAGCTCACCGGCACCGCCGACCTGACCAAGCCGCCGGTGGCCGAGGACGACGAACCCGGCCTGGAGGGCCGCGACTACTACTCGCCGCCGACCGCGACCTTCGCCAACGGCATGCACGCGGTGATCGTGGAGACCGATCCGGACACCGCCGAGATCCGCGTCCTGCGCTACTGCGTCGTGCACGACTGCGGACACCTGATCAACCCGATGATCGTCGAGGGCCAGGTGCACGGCGGCGTCGCCCAGGGTGTCGGCGGCGCACTGTACGAGCGCATGGAGTACGACGAGCACGGCCAGTTGGTCAACGCCTCGTTCATGGACTTCCTGATGCCGTACGCCAGCGAGGTGCCCAAGATCGAGATCGACCACCTGGAGACTCCCTCCCCGCTCAACCCGCTCGGCATCAAGGGCGCGGGCGAGGCGGGGGTGATTCCCGCGGCGGCCGTGTTCGCCTCCGCGATCGAGGACGCCGAGGGCTTCCCGATCGTGCGGATGCCGATCCAGCCGTCCGAACTCTTCCACCTGCGCAAGCGGTTCGCCGCCGGCGAGATCCCGGCCCTGCGCCGCGGCGCCGACCACGAGCCCGCCCCGCGCAGCGCCCACCGTTAAGGAGCACGACCCAGCATGAAGGTCCAAGGAAACGCCATCCTGAACGCGCCGGCCGACAAGGTCTGGGCCGCGCTGAACGACCCGGCGGTACTGACCCGCACCATCCCCGGCTGCGAGAAGCTGGAGGAGACCGGTCCGGACGCGTACCGGATGACGGTGACGATGGGCGTCGCCTCGATCAAGGGCACCTACCTGGGCAACGTGCAGCTCACCGACCAGGTGCCGCCGGGCTCGTTCATGCTCAAGGCGTCCGGCTCCGGCGGCCCGGGCACGGTCAGCGCGGAGGTCAAGGTCACCCTCGCGGACATCGACGGCGGGCGCACCCGGCTGGAGTACGACGCCGAGGCCGTGGTGGGCGGCGTCATCGGCGGAGTCGGGCAGCGCATGCTCACCGGGGTCGCCAAGAAGACGGCGGGTGAGTTCTTCAAGTCGGTCGACAAGATCCTGACCGGACAGACGCCGCTCACCCCGGTGCCCGCGGCGGTCAACGGAACTCCCGTGGTGGCGACGGCCGATGGCGTCGCGGCCGCGCCGGCTCTGCCGGCCGGGACGTTCGCGGCGCCGGCCGCCTCGCTCGGCGACGACTTCGCCAAGGGCGCCCTGTTCGGCGCCGCGGTGGCCCTGCTCGGTGCGATCGTCGGCGGCGTGATCGCCCGTCGGCGCTGATCCGTCCTCGCCTGCACGGAAAGGAGCAACCATGCGTGCCTTCACGGCGGCGGCCGTCCAGGTCGTCCCCCGACCCGGACCGCTCACGGCGGCAGTGGTCGAGGCGAACATCGCCCACGCGCTGGACTGGGTGACCCGCTGCGTCGAGTCCACCGGCGCCGAGCTGGTGGTGCTGCCGGAAAGCGTGACCACCGGTTTCACCCCGGCGCTGAGCGCCGAGGAGCTGTGGGACCTGGTCGACGACGTCCCCGGCGCGCTCACCGAGCCGTTCCAGGAGCGGGCCCGGGAGTTGGGCGTGCACCTGGTGTGGGGCACCTACGAGCGCGGCGACGACCGGGGCGTGGTGTACAACTCGTCCGTGCTGGCCGGGCCGGACGGCCGGGTGCTCGGCGTCTACCGCAAGACCCACCCGTTCGGGCCCGAACTGCGGTCGCGCGGTGGGTGGGTGACGCCGGGTGAGTACGTCAGCGTGGTGGAGACCGACCTCGGTCGGATCGGCATGATCATCTGCTTCGACGGCGACTACCCGGAGTTGAGCCGGATCCAGGCCGTGCACGGCGCCGAGATCATCTGCCGCCCGTCGGCGCTGCTGCGTTCCGCCGACCTGTGGGAACTGACCTGCCGGGCCAGGGCGTACGACAACCACGTCTACGTGATCGGCGCCAACGCCACCGGCAGCGACCCGGCCGGCGTGTTGTACTTCGGCAATTCGATGATCGTCACGCCGGGCGCGGAGGTCGTCGCGCGCGGTTCCTCGCACGAGGGGTGGGTCTCGGCCCGGCTGGACCCGGAGCGGGCGCTGGCATCGTTGACCCCGGGTTCGAACATCCCCCAGGTCTTCGACCACTTGGCGGATCGCAACCTGGACCTGATCGCGAACTACGCGGAGGACCTGGTCCGTCCGGCGAAGACGAGTTTCCCGCACGGGTAGACGCCGGCCCCTCGCTTCGCCCCGGTCCCCCCTGTGTCGGCGGGGGCCGGGGCGAAGGGCGGGGTTCAGCCGGTGTGCCCGCGCCGCCGGCGGAGCAGGAAGGCGGCGCCGCCCGCGAGTACGAGTGCCGCGCTCGAACCGCCGACCACCAGTGCGGTGGCGGACGAGTCGTCCGCCGGGTCGGCGGTGGCGAAGCCGCTGGACATGCCCTTGGTGTCGTAGTCCGACCCGGGCAGCTTGTCCGCGTAGCGAGCCTTGACCAGCTTCTGGTAGTCGCCGAGCGAGGCCGTGGACCGGCCGCCCAGACCCTCCATGGCCTGGTCGTCGAGCGCCTCGACGGTGGTGGCCTTGAGCCGGTACCAGGCGTGCAGTTGCGGCTCGGTGAACACCGCGGTGCCCGCCTCGGCCTTGCCGGCGTACGTGCTGTCGACATCGCCGTCCCGAACGGCCGCCAGGTGCCAGCCGCCGCCCTGGGTCGGGGCGAGCATGACGGTGGCATTGCGGCCGTTGACGGGGACGTCCAGCGAGGCCACGAGATGGCTGAGCGCGATGGCCTGGCCGGGGATCGGCAGGGCCGTGCCGGCCACGAAGTCCGGCGTGATCTCGTTGACCGCCAGCGGGTCCTTCACGGTGAACACCGGCAGGTCCCGGCACGGTTCGGGATTGTCCGGAATGTTCACCGGCGTCCGGGAGTCGCCCTGGGGCAGCGGTACGGAGAGGAAGCGGCAGACGGCGTTGTGCACCTCGGCGGACTTCACCAGGTCCAGCGCGGCCTGCGGGTCGGGGATGTCCGCGGCGCCGGCCGGACCGACGGCGGTCAGCAGTGCCGACGCGCTCAGTGCCAGGACGGCGGACAGTCGGACGGAACGATTCCTCTTGTGGGTGATGGACGTGTCTGGGTCTCGCATGTCGCCTCCTTCTACTGGGAGATGCCGGTCCTGGAGTGGGTCCACACAAACGAGCTGTTGTTCACATAGTCGTTGTAGTTCCACCACGTGTAGGTCTGGGTGTCCTTCCACGGATCGCCCACGCCGATGGTGTTGTTCGAGGTGTCGTAGCCGTAGACGACATTCATGTGGCCACCGCCGGATCTCCAGCCGATGCGGGCGCCGATCGGCCGGGCGGCCTTGACGTCGGTGCTCACCTCGTTGAACGTCGCCGCCCTGGAGAGGCCGGTACCGGTCTGCTTCATGCCCAGGCTCGACCAGGCGTTCGCCATGTCCTGGAGCGTGGCGGGCTGGTTGTCGCAGCTCAGACCGCTGTTCTTCGCGGCGGCGCGGGTGCAGAAGTCCGCCTGGGTGGTGCCGTAGCCCTGGAACTTGGCGATGGTGAGTCCGGAGGCCACCCAGCACCACTGGGTCTTCTCCTGCTTGAGCATGGTGATTTGGTCGTAGTTGCTTTCCGCCCGGGCCGTGCCGCTCGCGACGAGAAGCAACCCCGAGGCCGTCAACGCGATGACGGACGCGCCGTTCGCGAACCGGAATCTGCTCATACTCCTGCTTTCCTGTGTGGACATGACGATTTTCGAGCGATCCTGCGATCACATGACAGCGCGAAATGTCCACGTCGCCTACGCGCCACCCGGGAACGACACCCGAAGGAACGAGCCGTCGTATAAGCACAGGGAAGTCCCCACGACGCACCCCAGCCGAACAAACTTAACGTGATGGGGTTGTCTCCAAGGGTGACCATGGCGTTCCATCTGTTACAGGCCATGCACTCTGTGCGACGAGTGCGGCCCGGCCGGCCGAGCCACCCGACGAGGAGTGGACCATGAGTCTCGACCATCTGGACGCAGTCACCACACCGACCGCCCCACCGCAACCGAAGACCCTTACCGGCAACCCCGGTTCGGGGTATCCCGTCGGCTCCTACACGGAGTGGGATCCACTGGAAGAGGTGATCGTCGGCATCGTCGACGGCGCCGGCTTCCCCACCTGGCATATGTCCCTGCCACCGGTCCTGCCCGCCGACCAACACGCGACCTTCAGAAACCGGGCCGGCCGCCCCTTCCCCGCCGAGCAGGTCGAGGCCGCCCGCCGGGAGTTGGAGGGGTTCGTCCATCTCCTCGAAGCCGAGGGGGTGACCGTGCGCCGCCCGGAACCCATCCCCCAGCAGCAGGAGTACCGCACCCTGGACTGGACCAGCACCGGCATGTACGCGGCGATGCCCCGCGACGCGCTGTTGGTGGTCGGCGACGAGATCATCGAATGCCCGATGGCCTGGCGGTCGCGCTACTTCGAGACGCTGGCCTACCGGCCGCTCCTGAAGGAGTACTTCCACGCCGGGGCCCGATGGAGCGCGGCACCCAAACCGGAACTCAAGGACGAGCAATACGACCAGGATTGGACTGATCCCGGCGAGGACGGCCCGACCCGACTGGTGGTCACCGAGTTCGAACCGACCTTCGATGCCGCCGACTTCACCCGCTGCGGGCGCGACATCATCGCCCAGACCAGCAATGTCACCAACACCTTCGGCATCGAGTGGCTGCGTCGCCACCTGGGCGACGAATACCGGATCCACGTCTTCGAGTTCGAGGATTCGCATCCGATGCACATCGACGCCACGTTGGTGCCGATGGCCCCCGGGAAGCTGCTGATCCACCCGGACCGGGTCCCCGAGGTGCCGAAGCTGTTCAAGGGGTGGGATGTAATGGCCGCCCCGCAGCCGGTCATCCCCGACGGGCATCCGCTCTACATGACCAGCAAGTGGCTCAACATGAACATCTTGATGCTGGACGAGAACCGCGTCGTCGTGGAGCGCCAGGACGAGCCGATGATCGACGCGATGCGCAGGTTCGGCTTCACGCCCATCCCGTGCGACTTCCGCAACTTCAACAGCTTCGGCGGCTCGTTCCATTGCGCCACGCTCGATGTGCGCCGGCGCGGCACGCTCGAATCCTACCTGTGAGGTCACGGTGACGCGGATCTGGCGGAACACCCCGAAGGACGCGCTTCTCCTGGGCCTGAGCGTGGCCCAGTTCGCCACCACCGTCTGGCTGGCGGTGCGCTGGGACGACGCCTCGATCCCGGCGCAGGCGGGCGGGACCGCCGCGCTCGCGGTGATGACGGCCTACAACATCATCGTGGTCTCCCATCTGTTCGCGCACGTGCCCTGGTTCACCTCCGATCGACTGAACGCGGCCGTGTCGGTGCTCAATTCGGCCAACATCGGCCAGTCCGTGCAGGCGTACCGACTCACCCACGTGCGCAACCACCATCGGTTCAACAACGACGCGCCGGGCGTGGACGGGACCACCCGCGACACCACCTCGACCTACCGCGGGGGCAAGGACGGCGAGCACGCCCCGCTGCTGCGCTACGCGCTCGGCGGGGCCCTGGAGTCGTTGCTCGACCGTGCCCGCGAAGTGTCGTACGTGGTCCGACTGTGGCGGGTCGGTCCGGGCGAGAGCACGCTGCACGCGCTGGCCTCGCGCCGGGAGAGTCGGCGGCGCAGCGAACTGCGGCTGATCCGGGCGGATCGGGCGGCGCACGTGCTCACCCCCGCGCTGCTCGCGGTGATCTCCTGGCAGTGGCTGCTGTTGAGCTACCTGCCGGCCTTCTTCGTGGCCCTGACCATGGTGAACGTGCAGAACTACTACCGGCATTACGGAGCCGACCCGGGCTCGCGGGCGGCCGACTCGGTGAGCCACTACGGGCGGTTGTACAACCTGCTCACCTTCAACGACGGCTTCCATCAGGAACACCATCTGAGCCCGGGCATGCACTGGTCGAAGATGCCGCAGGTGCGCGAGCGCAACTGGGCCAGGTTGGCCGCCGGGCCGCGAATAATCAGCCCGGTTCCGGCGATGCTCGGATTCCTCGATCGGGGGCGGCCGTTGCTGCATCGGGAGGCGGCGGGCAGGGCGGCCGGCGCATCGGGTGCGTCGGGGGCTTCCGGTGGCTCCGTGACCGAATTCGGGAGTGCGTCGTGATCACCGGGCGGGCGTTGCCCGCGACGGGATTTCGTGTCCACGAGACGGCGCGCGTGGTGGACCTGTCCGCCGTGCGCGACGTGCTGCACGGCGAGTTGGCCGCCCATCGGGTGACCGGGTTCCTCACCCCGCAGGAGTGTGCGCGCATCACCGCCAACTTCTGGGCCTCGGAGCGGCGTACCCCGCGCTACGGGGCGGGACAGGACGGCGTCGAAGGGTACTTCGTCGGGGCCTCGCACATCGAGAAGACCACCGCGGAATACCTCTCCGAGGTGGCGAAGTCGGCGGATGCGGTCGCGGCCCTGTACGAGGGTGCCTTCGATCCGGTGGCGGCCCTGCGCGACGCGCTGGTCGACGAGGGCGTGGTGCCCGGGGCCCGCCCGGCGGTGCACGGCGACCAGGCGGCGGGCGACTCGAAGGCGGTGTGCTGGAACCAGACCGGCGCGTACCAACTCATGCCGCACGACGATGTCGCCCAGCTTCGCGACCCGCTCCAGGCGGGTTTCGAGATCCAGCGGTTGTCCCGGGTGATGGCCGTCAACGTCTACCCGCAGGTTCCGCAGGGGACCGGCGCGTTGCGGTTGTGGAACGTCGAACCGGACGACGCGTCACGGGCGGCCCTGGGCTTGACGTACAGCGGCTTTCCGTATCCGCCGGAGTTGTTGGCCGGCCACGCCCACCTGACGCTGCCGGTCGGCGGCGGCGATCTGTGCGTGATCGACGGCAACCTCGCGCATGCGGTGGTGGGCAGCGAACACGCCGAGCCCGCCGCGCGATTGTTGCTGACGTGCTTCACGGCCCTGGGCGGTGATGGCGAACTGGTCTGGTGGACCTGAGCGTTCGGGACGCGCTTGGGGAACGGG